>DATLEG010000274.1:0-3483 GCA_035525465.1 Saccharimonadales bacterium (SeqCode) | reverse complement strand
TGCTGCGCCGGCCAGTGCCTCGCCGATCGCCGCCATGACCGTGTCCCGATCCAGCGCGACCGTGTCCACGCCGATCGCCGCGGCCAGCCGCTCGGCCAGGTGCACATCCTGGAATCCGGCGATGTTCTGCGTGGTGTGCACGATCCCGGTCCGGTGGTCGAGCGGTCCGGGTGCCGAGCAGCCGACGGCCTCCAGGTCGGACGCCTTCGCCCCGGCCTCGTCGAGCGCCGCCCGGGCGCTCGCGGCCATCGCCGCGATGACGTCGGCCGCACCGGTCTGCGGCGTGTGGCGCTCGTCGCGCCCACTGAACCGGGCACCCTCCGGACCCACGGTGCCGACGGCGGTGCGGATGTTCGTGCCACCCAGGTCGAAGCCCAGCGAGAGCGCCGTCACGGGGGCGGGACTAGAGCTTCGGCAGCCGTCCGGCGACGTCCGGCGCCGCGAGCGCGCTCGCGTCGTTCCCGAAGACGTGCTGCTGCGCGGCCCGGTAGCCCTTCTTGGCCTTGTCGCGGCCAAAGGCCCGCTCGGCGTCCTCGTAGACCTGGCTCACCAGGAGCGCGAGATACGGCACCGCCTGCGGCTCCGCGACGTTCTCGCGCTCGAGCGCGGCCACGTCGATGCGATCGTCGACGATCGGCAGCGGGCGGTCGATGGGATCGGCCTGCTCGTCCACCCGCATGAGGAGATTGGCGATGCGGTCGTCGACCTGACCCTTGCCGTACTGGCCGCTGTTGTATTCGGTCAGGAGCTCGTTCGCGAACGACGCGAGCTGGCCGGCCCGGCTGGAGGCTCCAGGCTCCACCGCCGCCGACGTGGCCGCCTGCTCGGCACGATCGTGCGCCGGCTCGTCGCGCTTGAGGAAGCCGAACAGACCCTTTTTCTTCTCCTCCGGCTGCGGCTCCGCCGCCGGGGTCGCCCACTCCTGGAGGTCGGCGCGGACCGGCTCGCTCTCGGCGACGGGCGCGGAGCCACGCCGCCACTCGTCGATGCGGTCAGGCTGCGGCGTCTCCGGGGTGTCGAAGATCCCGGTGATCGCGGCTAGGCGCGCGTCATTCTCCGCCGCGCGCTCGGGAGCCACGTCGAGCGGAGTCTCGGAGAGCGGCTGCTCGACCCCCTGCGTCGGGGCCGCGGCGGACATCCGCGCATCGAGCGCGGCGGCAAGGTCGGAGCGCAGGTCGGCGTCGGTGCGGGCGGGCGCCGACCACTCGCTCGCGTCGTTGGCCGGGGCCGGAGACGGGGGCGCCCATTCGTTCCGCTCGTTCTGCGGCGCCGGTGTCTTCGGCCGGGCCCATTCGTTCGCCGGCGGGGCGTCCGGCGCCGGCTCCTCGGCCACCGGGGCGGCCCATTCAGTCGCGGTCTCGATCGGGGTGGCCGACTGCCAGCCGGCGGCGCCGGTCTCGGAAAGGCGGGGATCGGGCGCCGGCTCCGCGACCGGAGCGGGCCAGTCCACCGCGGGCACCGCCGCGGGCGCGTACGCGGCTGCAGGCGCCTCCGCCGGGGGCGGCTCTGCGGGCTCGGCCGGCGGCTCGACGGTGTCGATGAAGCCGGCGGTGACCAGGCCGGACAGGGTATCGAGCGCGACGAGGCGGCCGACCTTCAGGTGGTCCGCCACGCCCCGGACATCGCGCTCGCCGTTGACCGCGAGGAGCGTCCGCCACTGGTCGGCGGTCAGCGTGACCTCGCCACGCTCGGCCGCGCGCTCGGAGAGGCGGAACCGCAGCGTGTCGCTGGGAACGATCTCGCGGATCGCGACGATCTTGTTGCGCTCGACGACCGCACGATCGAGCAGCTGATCGAGATCGCCAGACAGGTTCGCGGCCGGCGCGTCCTTCCAGGGGATGAATTCGAACTCCCCGTCACCGAAGGTGAACACCGCGCCGAGCGCGGTCTCGCCGGCGTCATCGCCGGTCGCCGCCGAGACCAGACGGCCGCCATCGAAGCCGAGCGATCCGGATTGCCCGTCCCCCCGTACCTCCAGCTGACCGGTCTTCCCGGTGGAGGCAAGGAGCTGGAGCACGGTCTCGATCGGGAAGTCGGCGATCTGACCTCGAAGCGTCATGCGACGGCCTGTTCGGTCTCTTTGTCGAAGACGTGGATCTTCCGCTTGTCGAAGCCAAGCCGAAGGGTCGCCCCCGGCTGGGTGTGGACGCGGGTGTCGACCCGGCCGACGTAGGTGTGCCCAGCGGAGGACAGGTGCAGCTGGTACTCGTTCCCCAGGAACTCGACGACATCCACCTGGGCATCCACGGGGATGTGGTCCTCGCGGCCGGATTCACCCGCATCGATGTCCTCCGGGCGGATGCCCACGATGACCGGACGCCCGATGGTCAGGCCGGCCCGCGGGTCGAGCGGCGTCTGGAAGAAGCCGGCGTCGACGATCGGCGCCTGCGCGGTGCCCTTCACCTCGGCCGGGAAGAAGTTCATCGCCGGTGATCCGATGAAGCCGGCCACGAACAGGTTCGCCGGCTTCGCGTGGAGATTCGTTGGGGTATCGATCTGCTGAAGCAGGCCGTCCCGCATGACCGCGATACGGTCGCCCATCGTCATCGCCTCGACCTGGTCATGCGTGACGTAGACGGTCGTCCGCCGGATCCGCTGATGGAGCCGCTGGAGCTGGGCCCGGGTCTCGATGCGCAGCGCCGCGTCAAGGTTCGAGAGCGGTTCGTCCATGAGGAAGACGGCAGGCTCACGCGCGATCGCGCGTCCGACGGCGACCCGCTGGCGCTGCCCGCCGGAGAGCTCCTTCGGCTTGCGCTTGAGGAGCTTCTGCAGGCCGAGCATCTCGCCGACCTCGGTGACCCGGCGCTCGATCTCGGTCTTCGGCATGCCGCGGAGCTTCAGGCCGAAGGCGATGTTGTCGTAGACGCTCATGTGCGGATAGAGCGCGTAGTTCTGGAACACCATGGCGATGTCGCGGTCCTTCGGCGCGACGTCGTTCACCAGGCGCTCGCCGATGAAGATGTCGCCGCTGGTCTGCTCCTCGAGGCCGGCGATCATGCGCAGGGCGGTGGTCTTCCCGCAGCCCGACGGCCCGACGAGCACCAGGAACTCCTCGTCCTTGACCTGCAATGACAGGCTGTTGACCGCGAACACGTCGCCGAATTTCTTTGTGACCTGGTCGAACGTGACAGTCGCCAATGCGTACCCTCCGCAATCGCCGGTTGAGCGGGGAAAGTATGTCACGGGGGCTCGTCCAGGAGGCGCGTGAGCGCCGGGCGGGCGCCCTCGGCGGCTCGGGGATCGTCCCAGCGGGCGCGGATCGCGCCCGCAGCGGTGCGCTCATCGCGCCCGAACAGGCGGCCGAGCAGGCGGATGCGGTAGGCGACGGCGCCGCGGGGCGGATCCAGCCGCACCGTGACCACGGTCCCCGAGCCACCCGCAGCGACGCCCACCGGCGCGGAGTCGAGGGTGGCGAGCTGGCGGGACCGGGCATCGCCCCGGGCGTAGTAGGCGACCCGGAGGAACGCCTCGCGCACCGCTGGA
>DATLEG010000263.1:0-2130 GCA_035525465.1 Saccharimonadales bacterium (SeqCode) | reverse complement strand
CGAGCGGCCGTTTTGCCTCGGTCGGTCGGAGAGTAGGCACGTCGACGACCATCGAGCGTCACATCGACATAACGATCGGTGCATGACGCGACTAATCACCCGGAACGACAGCCCTTTCCCGGGCCCAGTGACACGCCGACTGCAGATCACCACTGCCGTGCGGCGCCAGCAGCGGATCGACCTCGATGCACCGCTTCTGCTGCTCCGTCGCCAGCTCGGTGTACAGCGGGCAACGGGACCGGAAGCGGCAGCCGGACGGGAGGTTGGCCGGGTTGGGCAGATCCCCGCGCACCAGGATCCGGGTGCGCTGCCTTTCCAGCACCGGATCGGGGATCGGCACGGCGGACAGCAGCGCCTGCGTGTACGGGTGCGTGGGCCGCTCGAACACGTCGTCGGAGTCCCCGACCTCGACCAGCCGGCCGAGATACATGACGGCCACCCGGTCGGCGATGTGACGGACGACGGACAGGTCGTGGGCGACGAACAGGTAGGACAGACCCAGCCGGACCTTCAGGTCCTCGAGCAGGTTCAGCACCCCGGCCTGGATGGAGACGTCGAGCGCCGACACCGGCTCGTCGAGCACCAGCAGCTTCGGCTCGAGCGCCAGCGCGCGCGCGATCCCGATCCGCTGGCGCTGGCCGCCGGAGAAGTCCGCCGGGTACCGGTTGGCGTGCTCGGCGGAGAGCCCCACCACCTCCAGGAGCTCGCGCACCCGCTCGCGTCGGCGCTGTGCCGAGAACCCGAAGACCCGCATCGGCTCGTCGATGATGTCGCCGACCGGCAGGCGTGGGTCCAGGGAGGCCAGCGGGTCCTGGAAGACCACCTGGACGTCGCGGCGCAACTGCTTGCGGCCACTCTTGTCCAGCGAGCCGACGTCGTTGCCGAGCACGGTGACCGTGCCCTCCTCGGGCGGGGTCAGCTCGAGGATCTGCATGATCGTCGTCGTCTTGCCGCATCCGGACTCGCCGACCAGCCCGAGGGCCTCGCCCTCCCGGATGTCGAAGCTGACCCCGTCGACGGCGGTGATCGTGCCGATCCGGCGGCGCATCACCGCGCCCTTGGTGATCGGGTACCGCTTCGTGAGACCGCGGACCTCGAGCACGGCGGGCCGCTCGGCGCGCGGGACGGCGTGCCGGACCTCGGCGATCTCGGGAATCGGGTAGACCGGCACCCCGCGGATGAGCCCCCGCTCGATCTCCTCGCTGCGGTGGCAGGCCGCGGTGCGGTCGCCCTCGGCCGTCGGCTCCAGCGCCGGCTCGATCGTCTCGCAGACGGAGATGGCGACCGGGCACCGCGGGACGAACGGGCAGCCCTGCGGCAGGCGGCTGACGTTGGGCGGCGACCCCTCGATGGGCGTGAGGGTCTGGCTCGGGCGGTCCAGTCGCGGCACGGAGCCGAGCAGGCCGATCGTGTACGGCATCCGCGGGTCGGCGTAGACAGGGCCGACCGGACCGCTCTCCACGGCCTTGCCGGCGTACATGACGATCAGGCGGTCGGCGATCCCGGCGACCACACCCAGGTCGTGGGTGATCATGATCGTCGCCGCGTTGGTGATCTCGCGCGCCGTGTCCAGCAGTTCCAGGACCTGCGCCTGGATCGTCACGTCCAGCGCCGTCGTCGGCTCGTCGGCGATGAGGACGTCGGGGTCGTTGGCGATCGACATGGCGATCATGACCCGCTGCCGCATGCCGCCGGAGAACTCGTGCGGATAGGCCTTGGCGCGCTGGGCGGCGTCCGGGATGCCGACGGCGTCGAGCAGTTCGATCGCCCGGGCGAACGCCGCATCCTTCGACGAGCCTTGGTGGATCCGGATGGTCTCGGCGATCTGGGCGCCGACCGTGTAGACCGGCGTGAGGGCCGACAGCGGGTCCTGGAAGATCATCGCGATCTTGCTGCCCCGGATCTTGGCCAGCCCGGTGTCGGACATCCCCACCAGCTTCAGCAGCTCCACCGAGCGGGCGAGGGCCTGCTTCCGGGAGGCGTCCTCGTGGATCCGGACCATCTCGCCGATCTGCTTCCCGACCGTGTGGACGGGGTTCAGCGCCGACAGGGGGTCCTGGAAGATCATGGCGATCTCACCGCCGCGCACCTGTCGCATCCGCTCGGGCGATGCGGCCAGCAGGTCCTCGC
>DATLEG010000242.1:0-6600 GCA_035525465.1 Saccharimonadales bacterium (SeqCode) | reverse complement strand
GAGCACCCTGGTGAACGACATCCTCTACCGGCGCCTGGCCCAGGCGCTCACGCGGGCCAAGGATCGTCCGGGGACCCACCGCGCGATCGAAGGGATCAGCCATGTCGACAAGGTCATCGACATCGACCAGTCGCCGATCGGCCGCACGCCGCGGTCGAATCCGGCGACCTATACCGGGCTGTTCACCCCGATCCGCGATCTCTTTGCCGCGGTCCCCGAGGCACGGCTCCGCGGCTACACCGCCGGCCGATTCTCATTCAACGTGAAGGGTGGGCGGTGTGAGGCCTGCGCCGGTGACGGGATCATCAAGATCGAGATGCAGTTCCTGCCCGACGTCTACGTCGCCTGCGAGGTCTGTGCCGGCAAGCGGTACAACCGCGAGGCGCTCGAGATCCACTACAAGAGCAAGACGATCAGTGATGTCCTGGAGATGACCGTCGAGGAGGCCCTCGGGTTCTTCGTGAACGTGCCGGCGGTCGCGACGCGGCTTCGGACCCTGAACGACGTCGGGCTCGGCTATATCCATCTCGGCCAGCCGGCGACGACCCTCTCGGGCGGTGAGGCGCAGCGGATAAAGCTGGCGACCGAGCTGTCGCGGCGCGCCACCGGCCGGACCCTGTACATCCTTGACGAGCCCACCACCGGGCTGCACTTCGCCGACGTCGAGAAGCTCCTGGAGGTGCTCCATCGTCTGGTGGATACAGGGAATACCGTGGTGGTCATCGAGCACAATCTCGATGTGGTGAAGACCGCGGACCACGTCATCGACCTGGGCCCGGAGGGCGGGAAGGCCGGCGGCGAGGTCATCGCCGAAGGCACGCCGGAGCAGGTCGCGAAGTCACGGCGCTCGTTCACCGGCCGCTATCTGCGCGAGATCCTCACCACCGGCGAGCTTCGCGGGATCGCATGAACCCCATCGACCTGCTGCTCGTCGCGTTCATGGTCCTCGCGGCGATCAAAGGGGGTCGGGCCGGGTTCGTCATCACGACCTATGGCCTGGTGACCTGGGTCACCGCCCTGCTCGCCGCCCTCGCGCTCCAGGGGACGACCGCGGGGCTCCTTGGACGGATCGGCCTCGCCTCACCGGTCGGCCGGGCGGTGGGATTCGTCGTCGTGCTCCTGACGCTCGAGACGGTCTTCGCGGTGCTCGGGCGGGCGCTCATCCGTCCGCTCGTCCGGGCCCTCCACCGCAGCCGGGCGGGTGCCGCCGCGGACCGGCTCCTCGGGGTGTTCCCCGCGATCCTCCGGGTGCTCGTCATCGCCGCGATCGCGCTCGCCGCCGCGCTGGTCCTTCCGGTCGGGAACGATGTCCGGGCGGCGATCGACGGCTCCCGGATCGCGCAGGTGCTCGTCGCGCAGGTGAGCGCCATCCAGCCGCGCCTCGGCGCCTTCGCCGGCGAACCGGACGGCGCGCCGCTGTTCGTGACCAAGCTTGGGGCGGACGATACCCAGAAGCTCGAGCTTCCCGATGCCTTGACCCTCTCACCCGATCCCGAGGCGGAGCGGCAGCTCTTCGTCCTGGTGAATGAGGAGCGAACCGCCAAAGGGCTGACCGCGCTCGTCTGGGACCCGCGCCTGGTTCCGGTCGCGCGGGCGCATTCGGAGGAGATGTTCCGGCTCAAGTACTTCAGCCACCAGTCGCCGGTCGCCGGATCGCCCTTCGACCGGATCGCCGCGGCGAAGGTCACGTATCGGCGGGCGGGGGAGAACCTGGCGTACGCCCACTCCGTCGCGGCGGCCCACCGCGGCCTGATGGAGAGTCCTGGACACCGCGAGAACATCCTGCATCCGGAGTACGTTCGCATCGGCATCGGCGTGATCTCGGCCGGCCCGTACGGCCGGATGTTCACCCAGCTGTTCCTCGCACCGCCGTAGCCTGCCCCCAGCGCCGCAGCACCGGGCGATCGGCGCGGCCCTTCCGGCAACACCTGTAAGGAGGTCCTGATGATGCATCGCAGGCTCGCGGCCCTGGTCCGCCTGATGAACGAGGTGCTGGCCAGTCCCTGGTCGTTCCTCGTCGCCCTCGCGGCCGTGCTGAGCTACTTCCTCTTCGGCCAGCAGGCCGGTCTGCCGAAGCAGCCGATCGACCTGCATCTCATGCTCACCTTCACCACCTTCGTCCTCGTGTTCATCCTCGAGCACAACGGGGCGCGTGACCGCGCGGCGGTCCAGGTGAAGCTCGATGAGCTGCTCCGGGCCATCGGTGCCGCCGACTCGGGGAAGATCGGTGTCGAGGAGCTCCACCCGGACCAGATCGACGAGGTCCGCGAGACCGGACGGCGGGAGGGACGCCGCACGCGCGACTCGTAGCTAGTCGGCGGGCTCCGCCGAGACCAGCTGGTGCGCAGCCGGCCGGACCGGTGCCTTGGGGACGGTGCGCATGATGAGCGCGCAGGCGATCGCCAGCACGCCGGCGACGTCGAGCGCGACCGGGATCCCGACACGCTCGGCGAGCACCGCCATCGGGGCGACCGCCAGTCCGCCGAGGCCGATCGATAGGCCGAGCATCAGCCCGCTCACCATCCCCAGGCTCCCGGGGAGGCTCTCCTGCCCGCGGACCGCCAGGACGACGAACGACCCGTTCAGCAGCAGGCCGCACATCGCGGTCGCGATGAGGAAGAGCGGGCCGATGGCGGTCTGCGCGCCGAGGAGGACGCAGAACGGCGCGGCGACCAGGAGGCTGATCACGATGACCCGATCCCGGCCCAGCCGGTCGGCCAGGGCGCCGCCGATGAGGCCGCCGACGGCACCGGCGAGGAGGAACAGCGTGATCAGGCGTGACGCGTCGATCACCGACGCGCCCCGCGCGACCGCATAGAGCGGAAGGAACGAGGCAACGAGCGCGGAGGCCCAGGCCCGGGTCGCGGCCACCGCGACGAGGCGCCCGAGCATCCGCCGATTGGCGCTGAAGATCTCGCGCAGCCCGAGGCTCGGTCCGCTCCGGTGCGCGACCTGCGTCGGGCCGAACCGCCAGACCAGCGCCGCCATGACGAGCGCCGGCAGCGCGACGACCCAGGTCGCGCCGAGGCCGGCGGTCGCGACGACCAGGCCGAGGACGAAGGTCCCGATCGGGAGCCCGAAGTTCCCCGCGCTGATATATACGCTCATCCATCGGCCTCGGGTGGCGGTGGGAAGCGCAGCTGAGACGAGGGCCGCGCTCACGGGGTGATAGAGCGCCGTGCCCAGGCCGCCGGCGAGGAGCACGAGCGCGATGACCGCGAAGCTCGGGGCCAGGCCGAGGCTGCCGGCGGCCAGGCCGGAGATCGCGACCCCCGTCCAGGCCATCCAGCGGGTCTGCGTTCCCCGGTCCGCAAGGTGGCCGAGGATCGGCTGGGTGAATGACGAGGACGCCTGGTACAGGGTGATGAGGACGCCGGCGAGGCCCAGGGAGATGTCAAGCTTGACGAGCAGGAGCGGGAGCAGCGCCGGAAGCATCCAGGCATACGTGTCGTTGACCAAATGGGCGAGCGCCATCACCCAGACGTCCCGCCTCACCTCCGGTCGGCGGAGGCGTAGGCACGGTCGAGCAGATCCATGAGGTGCACCACCTGGACCGCGGAGCCCGCGTCGCGCAGCGCGGAGGCGATCTGCATCTGGCAACCCGGGTTCGCGGTCACGATGATCTCGGCGCCGCTTCGCACGACGTGCTCGGCCTTGCGGTGTCCGAGCCGCGCGGCCAGCTCCGGCTGGGTGACGTTGTATGTCCCGGCGCTTCCACAGCACCAGTCGGCCTCGCCGAGCGGGACCAGCTCCAGCCCGGGGATCGCCGCAAGGAGCGCGCGCGGCTGCGTCTTGATCTTCTGGCCGTGCAACAGATGGCAGGGGTCGTCGTACGCTGCCCGCGCGGCCAGCGGTCCCGGGGCCGCGGCGAGGCCGATGTCGGCGAGGTACTCGCTCGCATCGCGGACCCGCGCGCTGAACGCGTGCGCCCGCTCGGCCCAGGCGGGATCGTCCTTCAGCAGCCAGCCGTACTCCTTGAGGTTCGCGCCGCATCCGGCGGCATTCACCACGAAGGCATCGACCTCGAGCGGCTCGAGATCCGCGATGTTCCGCTTGGCCAGCGCTCGGGCATCGTTCCGCTCGCCGGCGTGGGCGTGCAGCGCGCCACAGCAGGTCTGGGCCGTGGGCACGACCACCCCGATCCCGTTGCGCGCGAGCACGCGCGCTGTCGCCGCGTTCGTCGCGGCAAAGGCCGAGCGCATGACGCAGCCGGTGAACAGCGCCACCCGCCCGCGCACCGGTGGGGTCGCCTCGAACCGCTCAGGGAGCGCCGCGGAGGTGGGCGCGGCGTCGGGGACCAGGCTGAGCAGCTCGGCGAGGCGACGGAATCCGACCCGGCGGAGCAGCCATCGCCCGCCGAGGCGCTTGGTGACGTAGCCAAGGCGCGCGAACGCGGCCAGGCGTCCTGGCCGGGTGATGAGCTGGTGGAACACCACCCATCGGAGCAGTCGCTCCTGCGGCGGGCGGTGGCGGGCGGCCTCGACCTGCGACCGCGCGCCCTCCATGAGCTTGCCGAACTCGACCCCTGAGGGACAGGCCGTCTCGCAGGCCCGGCAATCCAGGCACTTGTACATGTGCTCGTCGAACCCGTCGCTCCGCACGTCGATCCGTCCGTCCCAGACGCTCTTCATCAGCCGGATCCGCCCGCGCGGCGAATCCATCTCGACGCCGAGCTCGGCGAAGGTCGGGCAGGTCGGCAGGCAGAGGCCACAGTGGACGCAGCGGCTGATGAGATCCTGGGGTGGCGCGTCGGCGTTCCGAAACCCCGCGAAGGCGATCGGCCGCGGCTCCATCAGGCGATCGCCAGCCGGCCGGGCTCCAGGATCCCGGCCGGATCGAAGGCGTCCTTCAGCCGGCGCATCAGGAAGGCGCCGTTCGGGACCTGATCCCCATAGGTCGTCAGCCCGCGGACGGCCGAGCGCTCGATCCGCGCGGTCCCGCCGAGGACCCGGGCGTTCACGATGAGCCCGTCGGCCGCCCGGACGACCGCCGCATCGGTGCCCTGGAGCTGGATGAGGACGCTCCCGCTTCCAGCGTCGGCCACCAGCCGCGCGAACGGGCCGAGCGCCACGGCGGCGTCGGCGAAGGCGCGCTGCGCCGAGAGTGGGAGCGAGGCACGCACCACCGCCCCGTCCGTGGCGTGGTCCACAAGGTCGCGCAGCGGACCAAGCACCGCTTCCAGGTCGTCGATCGGCTCGACGGAAGCACTCCGTGCCGCACCCAGCTGCCGGGCCTCGCGCATGGCGCGCGCGACCGGCTCCGCCTCATCCGCCGCCGCGACGGTGAGCCGCCAGCGATCGTCATCGGCGTGCTCGACCACGAGCGCCGTCGGGCGCAGTGAGGTGCGGACGATCGCATCCGCGGCACCGAACGCGTCCTCGCTCCGTCGGAAGGCGATGGTGACCGCTTCCGTCGCGGGCGGAAGCGGGAGGACCTTGAGCGTCGCTTCGACGATGACGCCGAGCGTGCCACAGGACCCGCCAAAGAGCTTGTTCAGGTCGTAGCCGGCGACGTTCTTCACCACCTGACCGCCGGACCGGACGACGGTCCCGTCCGCGAGCGCGACGCGAAGGCCGAGGACGAGGTCGCGGACACCGCCGTAGCGGAGGCGGCCGAATCCCGCGCTGTTCGTCGCGATCACGCCACCGACGGTCGCCCCCCGTCCGACGAACGGCGCGTCGAGCGGCAGGAATTGACCTGCCACGGCCAGGCCGGTCGCGAGCGCCGCGAGCGGCGTTCCGCCCGCGACGGTCACGGTGAGGTCGGCGGGCACGTGGTCGACGATCCCGGTGAGCGCGCCGGTCTCCAGAACGACCGCGGTGTCCTCGCGGGCTCCGAGGTGGTCCTTGGTGCCGCCGCCGCGCACGCGCACCGAGCGGCCTTCGGAGGCGAAGCGGGCAAGGAGCGACGCGCAGGCGTCGGCCGACGCCGGCCGGACGTGCTCAGCGATGGGCATGGAGCGTGAACTCCTTGCAGTGTCCGGGGGTGGGGAAGATCTTGCCCGGATTGGAGAGGCCGAGCGGGTCGAAGGCGTCGCGGACCCGGCGCATCGCCGCCAGATCGGTGGGGGAGTACTGGAGCGGCAGGAAGCAGTCCTTCTCCATGCCGACCCCGTGCTCGCCGGTGATCGATCCGCCGACCCGCAGGCACTCCTCCAGGATCTCGCGCCCCGCCAGTTTCACCCGGTCGACCTCGGACTGACCCTTCGAGCCGTCGAACAAGATGAGCGGATGGAGGTTCCCGTCGCCGGCATGGAAGACATTCGCGATCCGGAACCCGTAGCGCTGCCCGACGTCGGCGCAGTGCCGGAGGATCTCCGGCAGCCGGGTCCGCGGGATGACGCCGTCCTGCACGTAGTAGTCCGCCGAAAGACGGCCCATCGCGGCAAAGGCGCCCTTTCGGCCGGCCCAGAGCCGGTCGCGCTCCATCGCCGTGGTCGCCACCCGGATCGAGGCGGCGTGGTGCGCGTTGCAGATCGCTTCGATCCGGACGCGCAGGGCATCCAGGCCGTCGGCGACGCCGTCCACCTCGACCAGGAGGATGGCGCCGGCGTCGAGCGGGTAGCCCTCTCCCACCGAGGCCTCCACCGCCTGCGTCGCG
>DATLEG010000238.1:0-3204 GCA_035525465.1 Saccharimonadales bacterium (SeqCode) | reverse complement strand
CGATCCCCGCTCCCTATCACTGGTACCGCGCTGCTGGGGCCGACGAGCTCACCGAAGGCGCGTTCATCGCCCGCGATGTCGAAGGCGAGCGGGTGCTCCTCGCCCGGCTCGACGGCGCGGTCCACGCGTACGTCGACCAATGCCCCGGCTCACCGCTCACCCTGAACGCCGGGGTGATCCGCGACGGCATCCTGCTCTGCCCGTGGCACGACTGCCGCTTCGACCTGCGCACCGGTCTGCGGGTGGACGCGAATGCTCCCGGCCTCACCGTCCTGCAGAGCGCGGTCACGCCGGAGGAGATCCGGATCGGCCTGCGCTCCCGCCGGGCCGTGGCGTGAGGAGCCTCATCGTCGGATTCGGCAATCCGCTGCGCGGCGACGACGGCGTTGGTCTCGCCGCCCTCGGCCTGCTCGAGGACGGAACTCTCCCGGAGGGGGTGCGCTGCGCCGACGTGGGGATCGGCGGGGTCGCCCTCGTCCACGAGCTCCAGGCCGGGTGGGATCGTCTGGTGATCATCGACGCGGTGCAGCGCGGCGGGGCGGCCGGGACGGTGTACGTCCTTTCGCCGAAGCTTCCGGTCCTCGCCGACCTCCCGGCGCAGGAGCGCGACGACCTGCTGGTGGACGCGCACATGGCCGAGCCGTATCACGCCCTGGTCCTCGCCGGTGCGCTCGGGGTCCTTCCGCCCGAGATCCACGTCGTTGGGGTCGAGGCCCCGGAGACCGAGGAGCTCACCCTCGACCTCAGCCCTGCGGTCGCCCGCGCGGTGCCGATCGCGGCGCAGCGCGCACTCGAGCTCGCGTCCGATGCGGTGGCGGTGTAGCCGTGTGTCAGGGTATTCCCCGCACCGTGCTCGAGACCGCCCCGGGGCGGCTGCGAGTCGACGTCGAGGGGAAGCCGACCTGGATGAAGGCCGCCGACCATCTGGTCAGTGCGGTCGCCCCGGGCTCGTACGTCGTCGTCTACGCCGGCGTCGCGATCGAGCAGGTCACGCCCGAAGAGGCCCAGGAGCAGCTGCGCTTCATGGCCGACCTCGAAGCGCTCTTCCCCACCGACCAGCTCTAGGTCACGCCCCCTGGTCGATCGCGTTCGCCGCTGGCTTCAGACCGCCAGGCGCGAGCGGCGACCCGGATCCCAGGCGGCGTACAGCGCGTCGGCGAACAGGTTCACCCCGAGGATGGTGAGGACCAGGGCGAGGCCGGGGAAGACCGACATCCACCAGGCGACCCGCAGGAACGGCTGGGCGTCGTTCAGCATGTAGCCCCAGCTGATCATGCTGCGATCCCCAAGGCCAAGGAACCCAAGGCTGGCCTCGACGATGATCGCGCTGCCGACCTGCAGGGCGGCGGTCACAAGGATGATCCCGACGACGTTCGGCAGCACGTGACGCAGGAGGATGCGCGACTCGGTGAGCCCGATCGCGCGCGCGGCGATGACGTACTCCCGCTGCCGGAGCGACAAGACCTGCGCCCGGACGAGGCGCGCGGTGAGCGGCCAGAACGTGATGGCGAGCAGGATCGTGAGGATCACCACGCTGGGTCCGAAGAGCGCGGCGACCAGGACGGCCAAGAAGAACCGGGGGGCGATCTGCACGAGCTCGGTAAGGCGCATCAGAAGGTCATCCACCAGGCCGCCGTAGAACCCGGCGATCCCGCCGACGGTCGCGCCGATGAGCGCCGCGGTCGCCGCGGTCACGAAGCCGACGAGGAGCGAGACGCGCGCGCCGCTCAGCACGCCGCTCAGCGTGTCCCGCCCGAGGTCATCGGTCCCGAGCCAGTGGCTCGCCCCCGGTGGCTGAAATTGGAGGGTGCTCACCGCGAATGGGTCATGGGGGGCGAGTGACCGGCCGGCGATCGCGAGGACGATCGCCAGCAGCGTGAGCCCGCCGCCCACGAGCGTGATCGGCCCGCGCCAGGCGACCGGCAAGCGCCTCACGACAGCCGTACCCGCGGATCGAAGGCCCCGTACGCCACATCGGTGACGAGGTTGGCGACGATCACGCTCAGCGAAGCCACGAGGAAGAGCGCCATGAGGAGCGGGTAGTCCCGGGTGAGGGTGGCGTCGAACAGGAGCCGCCCCAGGCCCGGCCAGGCGAAGATGATCTCGGTCAGGACCGCTCCGGTGAGCACCGTCCCGAAGTGGCTGCCGATCACGGTCACGACCGGCAGGAGCGCGTTGGGCAAGGCATGTCGCCGCAGGACCGCGGTGGTCGAGAGGCCCTTCGCGGTGGCCGTCCGGGCGTACTCCTCGCGCAGCGCGTCGATCAGCCCGGCCCGCGTCAGGCGGGTGACCAGCGCGAGCTGCAGCACGCCGAGGGTGGTGACTGGGAGCACGAGGTGCCAGAGGAGGTCGAGGAATTGGGGGAAGCCGGGGGTGACCCCGCGCGCGGCGCCCATCCCCGAGACCGGGAACCAGCCGAGCATCCCGGCGAAGACGATGACCAGGACCTGACCGAGAAAGAAGGCCGGCGTCGCGCCACCGATCAGCGTGCCGACGGTGATGGTGCGGTCGGCGGCGCGCTCCGCGCGACGGGCGGCGATCGCGCCGAGCCAGATGCCGAGCGAGGTGGAGGCGGCGAGCGCGGTCAGCATCAGCACGCTCGTCGCGGGGACCCGGTCGGCAATGACCTCGAACACCGGCCGGCGCTGCACGTACGAGTAGCCGAAGTCGCCGTGCAGCGCGCTCCCCAGGTAGACGACGAGCTGCTCGGGAAGGCTGCGGTCGAGGCCGAACTTCTCACGCATCGTCGCGTAATACGCGGCGTCACCACCGTCGCCCCCGAGGATCCGGACCGGATCCCCCGGGGCGAGATGGATGAGGACGAAGGTCAGCACGAGGACTCCGACCAAGAGCGGCACCGCCTGGACCAGGCGGCGCAGCACGTACCGGGTCATCGCGCTACGTGGCGATCCGGATCAGCGGGCGAGCGAGGCCGCTTCGGCGAGGTTGCCGCTCCAGTAATACAGGTCCGTGTATTTCTTCGCGAAGACCCGGTAGCCCTCACTTTCGACGAGGCCCCAGGTCGGGATGTCCTTGGTCACGATGTCCTGGATCTCGAAGTAGGCCTTGGCCCGCTCGGCCTTGGTGGCGCCGGCCGCGGCCTGATCGAAGAGCGTGTCCACCTTTGGATTCTTGTAGCTCGCGCCGTTCGAGAACAGGATCGGGCCGATGTTGCTGGACACGAACATCCGGCGGACGCCGATC
>DATLEG010000226.1:0-2039 GCA_035525465.1 Saccharimonadales bacterium (SeqCode) | reverse complement strand
GTCGGGGGTGACCAGCTCACGGTCGAGCCCGGCGAGCAGCTCGCGGTCTTCGCCGAGCGTCCCCGGATTCGAGCTGCCGCTCAGCAGCCGGACGCTCACGCCGGCGGTGCGAGGGCCTTGCGCTGTGCGGCGACGAGCTCGGCGATGCCGGCCATCGCCAGCTCCAGGACCTGATCGAAGTCGGCACGCGAGAACGGACGCTTCTCGGCGGTGCCCTGGACCTCGATGAGCTCGCCGTCGCCGGTCGCGACGACATTCACGTCGGCGTCGGCGATCGAATCTTCGGCGTACGCGAGATCGAGCATGAGCTCACCCTGGACGAAGCCGGCGGAGACCGCGGCCACGTTCCGAGTGAGCGGACTCTTCTCCATCTTGCGCAGCGCGTGCGCCAGGGCGACGTAGCCACCGGTGATCGCCGCGGTGCGGGTGCCACCATCGGCCTGGATGACCTCGCAGTCGATCGTCACGCTGCGGGGACCCAGCGCCTTCAGATCGATGGCCGTGCGCAGCGCGCGGCCGACGAGCCGTTGGATCTCGAAGGTCCGACCTCCGGGCCGGCCAGCGATGCTCTCGCGCTGGCTGCGCTCGGGCGTGGAGCGCGGGAGCATCGCGTACTCCGCGGTGATCCAGCCGCTCCCCTTCCCTTCCAGGAACCGGGGGACGCTGTCGGTGAGCGTCGCCAGGCAGAGCACCACGGTGTCGCCGAATGCGATCCGCGCGGAGCCCTCGGCGAATTTGGAGACCCCGGTCTCGATCGTCACCGGACGGAGCGCCGTCGCGGCGCGGCCGTCAGGCCTGCGGAACCTGGTCATGACTGTCCTCCCACATCGCGCGCAGCTCTTCGGGCGCGTATGACTCCAGCTCGCGGCCGGCGGCGCGCGCCCGCGCCTCCACCCGCCCGACCCGCGCGGCAAATCGCGCGTTCGCGTCTCGCAGGGCACGCTCGGCGTCGAAGCCCCGATCACGCGCTTCGGCGACCAGGTCGAACAGCAGGTCACCCAGGAACTCTGGATCGTCGACATCGAGCGGGAGCTGGACCCGGGGCGGCACCAGCCCGACCCGCGCGGCGCGCTCCTGCAGCCGCTCAGCCGCGAACAGCGCGGGGAGCGACCGCGGCACCCCGTCCACGATGGAGCTCGGCCCCGCGCCGCCGTCCTCGGCTGCGTCCTTGCGCTCCGCACGCTTGATCTGCTCCCACTGGACGAGCAGATCGCCGCCGGCGATCTGTGTACCGGCAAAGACATGCGGATGCCGGCGGACCAGCTTCTCGCCGATCGCGCGCGAGACCGCACCCAGGTCGAAGCTGCCGGCCTCGCTCGCGAGCTGGGCGTGGATCGCGATCTGGAAGAGCAGGTCCCCGAGCTCGTCCCGCAGCTTTACCGGATCGCCCGAATCGAGCGCGTCCAGGGTCTCGTAGGCCTCCTCGAGCAGGTGCGGCCGCAGCGAGGCGTGCGTCTGCTCCCGATCCCAGGGGCAGCCGTCCGGCAGGCGGAGGCGCTCGGCGATGCGCGCGACCGCGCCGAGCGAGGCGAGATCGGCATACGGACCGAGCGCGGGGAGAATGAGCAGCCCGTCGGTCGCCGTGGCGGCGGCCAGGACCGCGGCCGGGTAGTGCGCGGCAAGGAGGTCACCGTCGAGGGCCGCGTCGAGCACGATCACGACCGCGCGTCCGGTACCGAAGGCGTGCCGGTCAAGCCGTGAGGCCGGGACGATATCCACGCCCGATGGCCACCGCCCGAGCGCGTCGGCGACAAGGTCCGCGACCGAGGATCCCGTCGGCGGTCTAGAGCCCAAGCCCGGGGACGAGCTTTTGCACGTTGTGGGTCCGCGACTGCTGGTCGAACCAGTGGCCGTAGATGTTTTCCTTCAGCTTCTTGCGTTGCTCGTCATCGAGCTCGCGGGCGGCCTCTTTGCCGATGACCTTGTACCAGTTCGCCTGCGCGCTGGTCGAGAACTGGCGGCTCGTCGACCCCACGTCGAGCTTGAACAGCTCCTGTTCGGTCGAGTAATCGAGCATCCCACGCGCGAACCAGCCGATG
>DATLEG010000224.1:0-3183 GCA_035525465.1 Saccharimonadales bacterium (SeqCode) | reverse complement strand
AGGAATGAGCTCGTCGCGCCGTGCCGCTGGAGCTCGGCCTTCGCGATCGCGTCCAGCTCCCCGGTGGTCACCCCGGGGCGGACCGCGGCGCGGCAGGCGGCGAGCATCGCCGCGACGACGCGGCCGGCTTCCCGCATCTTCGCCGTCTCGTCGGCCGTCTTCAGCGTGATCACGCGGCACTCGCTTCGAAGAGGCGCTCGGTGATCTCGTCGATCGCGCCCACCCCGTCGACCCGACGGACCAGCCCCCGGGCCTCGTAGTGCGCGATGACCGGCTCGGTCTCGGCGAGATAGAGGTCATACCGCTTGCCGATGAGCTCCGGGCTGTCGTCCGCACGTCCGAGCTCGCGCGCCCGCCCGAGGATCCGGCGGACGAGCTCGTCACGCGGCGCCTCGAGGACGACGACGTTCGCGATCCGCCGTCCATGCTCGGCCAGGAGATCGTCCAACGCCTCAGCCTGGGGAGCGGTCCGCGGGAATCCGTCGAACATGATCCGCTTGTCGTCAGCGAGCGCGCCGATCCATTCCCGGACCATCCCCACCGTCACCTCGTCGGGAACGTAGGACCCGGCGTTGATGTAGGTGCGGGCCAGCGTCCCCAGGTCGGTGGCCCGCCGGAGGTGGTCACGGAACAGATCGCCGGTCGAGAGCTGTACCCAGCCGTGACGATCCCGCAACCGCTGGGCCTGCGTCCCCTTGCCGACGCCGGGCGGGCCCATGAAGATGAGATCCCCCGCCGATGGACGGTCGGTCACCGGATGAAGCCCTCATAGCTCCGCATCAGGAGCTGCGCTTCAAGCTGCTTCATCGTCTCGACGACGACGCCGACCACGATGAGGATGCTCGTTCCACCCAGACGGAGCGTCTGCACCCCGGTGATGTCCCCGACCAGGGTCGGCATGACCGCGACGATCCCGAGGAAGAGCGCGCCCGCGATCGTGATCCGGGTGACCACTCGCCCCAGGAACTCGGCGGTGGGCCGTCCCGGGCGGATGCCGGGGATGAAGCCCCCGTAGCGCTTGATGTTGTCGGCCACGTCGTTCGGGACGAACGTGAAGGCGGTATAGAAGAAGGTGAACGCGACCACCAGGATGAAGTACGCGCCGTTGTAGAGCACCGCGTTCTGGAACGCACCGACCACCGCGTTCGAGGCGTTCTTCAGCCACTCGGTCTCGCTGTTGGTGAAGTACTGCGCGATCTGGCTCGGCAGAAGCAGGATCGAGATCGCGAAGATGATCGGGATGACGCCCGCGCTGTTGACCCGAAGCGGGATGTGGGTGGACCCGCCCGAATACATCCGGGTCCCGCGCACGCGCTTGGCGTACTGGACGGGGATCCGCCGCTGGCCTTCCTGGATGAAGATGATCGCCGCGATCACCCCGACGCCGATGACGGCGTAGAGCGCGAGGGCGATGTAGTTGGACTGGACGTCGAGGGTCTGCTTCAACGTCTGGGGAAGGCGGCCGACGATGCCGGCAAAGATGATGAAGCTGATGCCGTTGCCGATCCCCCGCTCGCTGATGAGCTCACCCAGCCACATGAGGATGAGCGTCCCCGCGGTGAGCGTGGCCAGGATCGCGACGGTCAGCCCGAGGGCCGAGGGGCCGAAATCAGCGATGACCCCGGAACGCTGCATGAAGACCGACACGCCGATGCCCTGGAGCAGCGCGAGTGGGACGGTGAGGATCCGGGTGTACTGATTGATCTTGTTCCGGCCGTACTCGCCTTCCTTGCTCAGGCGCTCGAGGGCCGGGATCGTCTGGTTAAGGAGGGTCATGATGATCGAGGCGTTGATGTACGGGTTCACTCCGAGGGCCACGACGCTGAACCGCGACAGTCCGCCTCCGGAGAAGAGGTCCAGCAGGTTGATGAGCTGGTTCGCCGGGTTGTTCAAGAGGTTCTGCAGGGCGGCCTGATCCACCCCGGGGAGCGGGACGTGCGCGAGAAAGCGGAACACCAGGAGCATCGCGAGGGTGAACAGGATCTTGGAGCGCAGGTCCGCGGCGCGGAACGCGTCACGGAACGTATCGAAGACCTTCACTCGCGCGTCGCGCCATAGGCGGTCTGCCGGGGGATCACGGTCTCGGTGATGAGCACGAGCGTCCCACCGGCTGCCTCGATCTTCTCACGGGCGGTCGCGGAGGCGCGGTGGGCGTGGACCTCGAGCTTGGTCGCAAGCGAGCCGTTCCCGAGCACCTTGATCCGGGCATCCGAGCCGATGAGCCCCTTTGCCGCGAGGGTGTCCGGAGAGACCTTCCCGTCGACGGCGTAGGTGTCCAGCTGGTCGACGTTCACCGCGATGTACTCCAGGCGCTGACGGTTGCGGAAGCCGCGGAGCTTCGGGATGCGCATGTGCAGCGGCGTCTGGCCACCTTCGAACCAGCCAGGGAGGCCCGGACCGGAACGCGCGAGCTGTCCCTTGGTGCCCTTGCCGGCGGTCTTGCCCTGCCCTGCGCCGGTCCCGCGACCGACGCGCCGGGTGGAGTGTCGCGACCCCTTGTGGGGCGCCATCTCGTTCAGCTTCATGACGTCTTCTTCTCCTCGCCCACCTCGACGAGATGCGCGACGCGCCGGAGCATGCCGCGGAGCGTGGGGCTGTCCTCATGGCTCACCCGGCCGCCGTTCCGCTTGAGGCCGAGGGCCACGAGGGTGCGGCGCGCGCCGATCTTCTCGCCGATCGCGCTCTTGTGCTGTCGGATCTCGACACGACTCATGGGGTGGCGACCTCCTCGGCACGCTTGCGCGGCCCGAGCGACATGCCGCGGGTCTGCTCGATCTCCTCGCGGGAGCGGAGCATCTGCATCGCCTTCATCGTCGCGCGGACCACGTTCACCGGGTTCGAGCTCCCGAGCGACTTCGACAGGATGTCATGGATCCCCGCCGACTCGACCACGGCGCGGACCGAGCCGCCGGCGATGACCCCGGTCCCCTTGGACGCCGGGCGGAGGAGCACTTTCGCCGCGCCGAAGTCCGCGGTGACCGGGTGCGGGATCGTGCGATCGACCAGGGGCACGAGCATGAGGTTCTTCTTGGCGTCCTCGACGCCCTTCTTGATCGCGTCGGGGACCTCGTCGGCCTTGCCCAGACCCGCGCCCACGTGCCCGCGGCCGTCGCCGACGACCACGATCGCGGAGAAGCTGAATCGGCGTCCACCCTTGACGACCTTGGACACGCGGTTGATCTG
>DATLEG010000171.1:0-3547 GCA_035525465.1 Saccharimonadales bacterium (SeqCode) | reverse complement strand
ATCAGCCCGGCGGTGAACGCGCTGCGCAGATCCTTCGAGATGACGAGTGACCAGATGTAGGTGTAGTACAGGGCGGTGTAGCCCTCGAGGTGCCCGAAGGCCGCCTGGAAGGCCGTGCCCTCGGGCATGACGATCGGCGAGAACTCGCGGGCGGTCTCGAACACGAGCGCGGTCGAGTCCAGCCCATCGGCGGGGCGATCGTGGAGCCGGAGCGCGAGCGCCGCGAGCATGAGCTGCCGCTGTACCCCGGTGGCCCGCCCAAAGTCGCGAGCCTCACGCAGGCGCGTGACAAGTCCCTCCGGGATCACTTCGCCGCTCTCGACGTGCTTCGCGAAGCGACGGAGCACCGAGTGGTCGAAGATCCACTCCTCGAGGAGCTGCGATGGCGCTTCGACGAAGTCCCACTCGGCAACGCCCCCCAACCGGACCCAGGGAATGTCGCCACGGACGATGTTGTGGACCAGATGACCGAATTCGTGGAAGAAGGTCACGACCTCTGAGTGCTGCATCAGCGCCGGCCCCTGCTGGGCCGCGGGGTCCGGGAAGTTGCACACCAGGACGCTGTGCTGCTTCCGCTTTCCCCCGATGCCCGGAATGAAGGTGAAGCAGGCCGCGTGATTGAACTTCCCGTCCCGCGGGAACATGTCGAGCGAGATGCGCCCCATCGCCGACCCGTCGACGGTGACCTCGAAGGTCTCGACGGACGGATGCCAGAGCGCGACATCGACCGGGGTGAAGGTGAGGCCGAAGAGCTCGCTCGCGAGATCGAGGATCGCCTGCCGGACCGCGCGATACTCGAAGTAGGGGCGCAGCTCCCGCCCGTCAAAGCGATAGCGCTCCGCTTTGACCCGCTCGGTGTAATAGGCGGTGTCCCAGCTGCCCAGGAAGGTCGCCGCCGGGTCGTCGGTCCTCTTGGCCGCCAGGAGATCCTCATACTCGGCTGCGGCGCTCTCGGCGCAGGCGTCGCGGGCTCGCTCGATGAAATCGCGCACCGCGCCCGCGGAGCCGGACATCTTGTCTTCGGTGACGTACTCGGCCCAGTTCGCGTAGCCGAGGAGCCCGGACAGCTCCTCGCGCTTCCGAAGCATCGCCCCGAGGACCTCGATATTGCGGGGGACGGCGCGGGTGTTATTCGCGACGGCAAGCGCCTTCCGCGCGGCACCGTCCGAGGCGTAGGTGAGGAATGGGATGAGATCCGGGTAGTTGGTGGTGATGTGGACCTTCCCGTCTGCGTCGACCGGATGGCCGCCAATGTAATCGGTGGGGAGACCGGCGAGCTGCTCCGGCGCGAGCGCGATCTCACGAACGTCGTCGCGAATATTGCGCGAGAACTCCTGCTCGATCTGGACCAGCTCCGCCCGCACCGCCCGCACGCGTGCCTGCGTGTCCCCGTCCAACAGCGTGCCCGAACGACGCATGTCGCGGAGGGTGAGCTCCACGACGCGGCCGGCCGATGGATCGAGGGCCGTCCGGTCCAGCGCGCTGATCGCGTCATACAGCGGCCGATCCTGTCCGATCCGGGTGCGCAGCTCGGACAGCTCGCGGACGATCGCGTCGGACGCCTCGCGCACCGCCGCATCCGGATGGACCTCGCCCAGGAGGCTGGTCTCCGCGCCGGCCTCGGCGAGCGCGGTCGAGAGGTCGTTGTACGGGCGCAGGACGTTCACCTCGGTGAAGGGCGCGGACGCCCGGTGGATCTGGTCGAGAAGCCCCGCCGCGGTCGCGAGGCGGGCGCGGTTGCGCTCGGTGAGCTCGGCCGCCGTCGCCGAGCCGGTCGTCAGTGCCACGGAGATCCTCCTACGCGGAACGTTTGAATTGGATGCCGCCGGGCACCGGAGTGAAGCCTAAGACCTCATTGAGGTGCAGGATCGGCGCGTTCGTGCTGTCGTTCCCGGTCCGGATCCGCGGCGTTCCAGCGTCGACCGCCTGGACCATGGACTCGAGCTTGAGGGCCCGCGCCAGGCCGCGGCCGCGGGCCTCGCGGATCACCGCGGTGCCATTGTTCCAGACCAGGCCGCGGGTCGGCGGGTACGCCAGGACCGAGTAGCCGAGCATCCGGTCGCCGTCCTGGGCGATCCAGAGCCGATCCTCGCGGAAGCCCGGACGGCCCATCCAGCCTTGGACGAAGGCCTCGAACGGCGCGGAAACATAGGGCACGGTGGACGGCATGTCCGCGGTCGTCGTCTCGCTGAGCTCCCAGAAGCGGCGCGTCTTGTCCGGGTCGGCGATCCGGTCGAAGCTGGTCAGACGCACCTGCTCCGCGTTCATCTTGCGCCGGGACTCGGCCCGGGCCTGGCGAAGCATCGCCGCGTTCGCCCGAAGATCGCATTCCCAGAGCTTGAACCGCCGCTCTTCGGCGTAGCCGCGGGCCGCGAGGACCTGCTGCCGCAGGACGTCGGTGTCCGCAGAGTTCGTGAGGAAGACGGCCGTCCCGCTCTCCCGCGAGCGGTCCTCCACGTGGGCGTACGCCTCGTCCAGCAGCTCCCCCGAGCTCTTGGCCGAGCGCAGCCAGGCATTCACCCGGCCGAAACGGACCGGCAGCTTCGACCACTCCTGGTGGTGGTGATAGGCGTACCCGATCCGTTCACCGCCCTGCCCGGTGATGACGTATGGCTCAGTCACCGTGCCCGGCTGGGGGTTCGACCAAAAGTGACCGATGATGGCCGGGTCGGCAGGATCGTCCGGGTCGTTCTCGGTGAGGATATCGGCGACGTAGTCGACATCGTCGAGGGTCGCCGGGCCGAAGCTGAGCATGGTCATGGCGCCACGAGGATGGCACAGGTCGGCCGCCGTGTCTGTGGCGCCCGACGCAGAGGCGCCGCCACGCGCTAGCATCGCTCGCGTGCCCATCGAGACGATCATCCGGCTGACCGGCGGACCACTGGCGAACAAGACCGTGAACGCCGGCCCGGTGTCCGTGGGTGCCCTGATCCGGCTCACCCGCCCCGCAGGCTCCCTGGCGTTCTACCGGATCACCAAGGTCGACGCGGTGCCGAACCGGACCTCATTCACCGCGACCGCGAAATACGAGCCGAAGGGCGACGGCCGCTAGGACGAGCCCGTCGTGCGCCGCGTGGCCAGGTGGAACGCCCCCAGCCCAGCCGCCATGACCGCCAGCGCCGGTCCGAGGACCCCAAGTCCCGACACCGAGATCGCGACACCCACCAGACCGGGCAGGAACGCGCCGCCGACCGTTCCCGCGGCGGCCTGATACCCGATCGCCCGCGTCGCCGCCGCGGCGCCGTAGCGTCCCGGGGTGAGAAAGATGAGGACCGGGAAGAACACCGAAAGCGCGAGGCCGATGAACGGGAGCGCGACCAGTCCGGCGGCCGGCGCCGGGAGAACGGCGAACGCGAGGGCCCCGATGATGCCGCCGCCGACGCCGAGATCGAGGAGCCGCTCGGGCGCAATGCGGCCGCCGGCCAGGCCAAGCGCCACGCGGCCACCGCCGAGCGCGGCCCAGTAGAGGGAGACGCTCCAGCCCGCCGGAAGCGCGGCAAGGCCGCCGGCGACGAGTGCGCTGAAGCTCCACTGGCCGGCAGACACC
>DATLEG010000029.1:0-2387 GCA_035525465.1 Saccharimonadales bacterium (SeqCode) | reverse complement strand
AGGCGGGTCCAGGCGGAGCCCTTCTCCCCGGCCATGACCGGGAGCTTCGGACCGCCGGCGGTCGCAAGCGGGAACCGTGCGCCACCGAATTCGGTCAAGAGGTAGTCGCTCTTCACCGCGTCCCACTCATGGTCGATAAGCCACTCCGCACCCCAGGTCCCGAGCGCTTCCTCATCCGCGACGGCGGAATAGATGAGCGTGCCTCGAGGACGGAATCCGGAGTCGATGAGCCGGCGCACCGCCACCGCCATCGTCGCCGTGGTGTCGAGCATGTCGATCGCGCCGCGGCCCCAGACGCTGCCATCCACGAGCTCGCCGCCGAAGGGATCCCGCTGCCACCCGGCCGGATTTGCCGGGACGACGTCCACATGACCACAGAGATGGAGGCTCGGCGCGCTGGGATCGCTGCCTTCGATCCGGAGGACCAGACTCGCGCGCCCCGGCTGCGGCTCGTAGCGCACGACCTCCACCCCGGGGGCGGCGAGGTAGGCCGTGAGGGTGTCGATGCTTCGATCCTCATGGCCCGATCCGTCGGTGCCATCGTTCACGCACTCGTTGCGGATGAGGTGCTGCAGAAGGTCGGTCGCGTCATCGACGGCGGTCGTCACGCGGTCGGCCGTGGAAGCAGACCGGCCCGCTCCACCACCAGCGGGATCGCCTCGGGCCACTCGATCGCATAGAGGTGCGCGCCGCTCACGCCCGGTGTGGCGCGCAGCGCCGCGAGCATCTCCACGGCGATGGCAATGCCTTCGGCCTCGCCGTCCGCCGCGGAGCGCATCCGCTCAACGATCGCGTCACCGATCGCCAAGCCGGGGATCTTTGCCATGCGCACCGCCTGTTCCACGCTGCGAAGCACCAGCACCCCCGCGATGACCGCGACTTCCCGCGAGGTCTTCCGGATCTCCGCAAGCCACTCGGTGAACGTGGGAAGATCAAAGACCGGCTGCGTCTGAAGGAACTGCGCACCGGCAGCCACCTTCTCGAGCGTCTTTTGGATGTCCTTCGACATCGGCGTGGTGAACGGCGCGGCAGTGGCGCCGATCAGGAAGGCCGGGGGATGCTTGATCTCGTCCCCGTTGAGGAAATGGCCGCCTCGCAGCGTCGCCGCCGCATGGACCAGGCCGGTCCCGTCAAGATCCTTCACGTAGACGGCATCCGGATGGTTCCCGCCTTTGGGATCGTCCCCGCTCATGAAGACGACGTTCGGCAGGCCGAGTGCCGCAGCACCGAGAAGGTCGGCCTGGATGGCGATCCGGTTCCGGTCCCGGCCGGTCACCTGGAGGATCGGCTCGACGCCGGCATCGCGGACCAGCAGCGCCGCCGGAAGAGCGGCCATCGCGACGACCGCGCGGTTGCTGTCGGTGATGTTCACGGCGTCGACGAACCCTTTGAGGATCCCCGCGCGCCGACGCACCACCTGCGCGCTCGCGCTCTTTGGTGGGTTGAGCTCCGCGGTAAGGACGAAGTCGCCATTCCGGATAAGTTCGGCAAGGGTCGCCACGACGTTCGTCCCCTTTCACGCGAGCCTACCACGTAAACTGGCGTCACCCATGACCGATCGGCTCATCGAGCGCAGCCTGCGTGCGTTCAGCGAAGACCTCGCCTCGGACGCTGCCGTCCCCGGAGGCGGGAGCGCCGCGGCCTACGCTGGCGTCCTTGGCGCCGCACTCGCCTCGATGGTCGGCCGTATCGCTGAGCGCAAAGACAAGTCTGAGCCGACGGCGACCTTCATCGGGGAGGCCGAGAATCTCCGCGGCGATTTCCTCCGCCTCGTTGATGACGACAGCGCGGCCTACGCCCGGGTCGCGGAGGCGATGACGCTTCCGAAGGTCACCGACGCCGAGAAGCGGGCGCGCAAGGAGCGGATGCAGGCCGCGCTCCTGGCCGCATCGCGGGTACCCCTGGAGATCGCGAAGACCGGTCGCCGGCTGCTTGATGCGTGTGAGCGCGGGGCCGCGACGGCGAGTGCAGCGACGGTGAGCGATATCGGCGTGGCCGCGATCATGGGTGATGCCGCCATTCGCGGCGCGGCGCTGAACGTCATCATCAATCTTGCCTCGGTCAAGGATGCCGCCCAGGTAAAGGCCCTCTCCGACGATCTGGACCGCGCGGTCGACGGCGCGGAGGAGCAACGCCGGCGGATCATCGAGTTCGTGGAATCGCGGATCGCCCGGTAATGGCGCGGCTGCTCCCCGGGCGGCCGCTCGCGGAACGGATCAAAGCGGACTCCCTGGTACGCAGCCGGCGGCTGCACACGAGCGGGATCCGACCTCGGCTCGCTGTGGTCGGCGTCGGTGGCGACCCGGCGGCGAACTCGTATGTGCAGCGCCTGCAACGAAGCGCCGGTGACGCAGGTGTCGAGGTCACCGCGACGATCCTGCGACGCG
>DATLEG010000152.1:0-7291 GCA_035525465.1 Saccharimonadales bacterium (SeqCode) | reverse complement strand
AGCCGCCGCGGCGGCTTCCTGGACGGAGGAGGCCTGCTACTGCTTCGCTGTTGTTGCCGGCCTGTCCATGGCGGTCTCGGCGTGTCCACGCCAGTCCGCCCAGATCTCGGCCGCCTGCTCGCGGCCGCCAAGGCCGAAGGCCAGACCGAACGCCAGGGCGAGCGCCGCGACGATGCCCATGAACAGGGTGTTGATCAGGGACTGGGCGATCCCGAGCTGGTCTGCGGCGGCGACGATGCCGAACGCGAGGACCGCGCCGTACACGATCGTCCCGATGCCACCGGCATTCGGAAGGCCTCCGCTCTCCATGCCTCCGGACACCAGATTCTTCGCGGTGGTCGCCAGCCAGCTGAACACCGCAAGGATGAAGATCGCGACGAGCAGGTTGGGGATGAAGCCAAGG
The DNA here is from genome assembly GCA_035525465.1 of Saccharimonadales bacterium (SeqCode). Classification (GTDB taxonomy): domain Bacteria; phylum Chloroflexota; class Limnocylindria; order P2-11E; family P2-11E; genus UBA4735. The sequence continues at coordinate 6,888 of DATLEG010000152.1, read as the reverse complement.
ACGTTGGCGACGATGCCGCTCACCGCGGTGAGACCGACGGCGTTGGCCGCGAGGAGGAGGAAGACCAGGCGGATGTACCACTTGACCAGGCCGGCGATGACGCCGGCAGCGTCAGCCTTGATGCTCGCCTTGCGGAGGAACGCCGTGACCCCGGATCGATCCGCGAGCTGGTCGATCTTGATCATCCGGAGCACCTTCGCGACCAGACCGGCGATGATGCCGGAGATGATCCAACCGATGATGAGGAGCAAGATCGCCCCGACGATCGCTGGGATCGCCGCGAGGAATACCGCGAGCGAGGTGAGAAGCGCTTGGGAAATATCGGTGACCGGTGCGACTGGCATGAGATTTCCTTTCGTGCAGGTTTTTGGTGATGCGGTGGCTCTCTCCCTGACGGCGTGGTGAAGCAATTCGGCGGCCACCTGCTGACCGGACGCCCGGCCCGCGACGTGCACCGGCAGCCCCTGTGGGTGAGGTCCTCGCCGGCCGCTACGAGCTCGGAGCCCGACTGGGGAGTGGCGGGATGGCCGATGTCTACGCGGCGTACGACCGAACGCTCGGTCGTACGGTCGCGCTCAAGCTGCTCCGATCCGGTCTGAGCGCCGACCGGGTCTTCGTCGACCGGTTCACCCGAGAGGCTCGCTCCGCCGCGTCGATCGACCACCCGCGGGTCGTCGGCGTGCTCGACGCCGGGAGCGACGACGGGCGCCATTACATCGCGATGGAGCTGGTCTCCGGAGGCACCCTCAAGGAGGCGATCGGACGCGACGGTCCCCTTCCCGAGCGGCGGGCGCTGCGGATCGCCCGCGAGATCGCCGATGGCGTCGCGGCGGCGCATGCGCGCGGGATCATCCATCGCGACATCAAGGCCCAGAACGTCCTGCTCGACGACGAGGGCCATCCCAAGGTGGCGGACTTCGGGATCGCCCGGACCGCGGAAGACGCCGATCTCACCCAGACCGCCGCGCTCCTGGGATCGGTCCACTACCTTTCGCCGGAGCAGGTGTCCGGCGGCACCGTCGACGCCCGGGCCGATGTGTACAGCATCGGCGTGGTCCTGTACGAGATGCTCACCGGCTTCCTCCCGTTCCGGGCCGAATCACCGGTGCAGATCGCGACGCAGCATCTGCGAGAGGACCCGGTGCCGCCACGACGGATCCGCACCGGGATCGATCCGGCGACCGACGCGCTCGTGCTGCGGGCGATGGCCAAACGGCCGGAACGGCGCTTCGCCTCGGCGGCCGAGTTGCGCGACGCGATCGACGCGCTCCTGGGGGACACCGTGGCGGTCCCGGTCAGCGTTTCCGCGAGGGGTCCGGGCGGCGGGGTGGCGCGGCGGTTCGTTCTGCTCGGGGCGGCGGCGGTACCGGCCCTCGCCCTTATCGCTCTGCTGGTGGCTCGCGCGGCTTCTCCGGTCGCTGTCGCCGGACCGGTTCCCACCGTCGCCGGCTTTACGGCGGCGCCAGTGAGCGCAACGCCCAAGTCGACGTCGCCGGCACCGACCCCGAGCGCTCCGGTGGTAAGCCCTGCGCCGGTGGCAAGCCCTGCGCCGGTCGCGACCGCGGCTCCGGCGGCGACGGCGGCGCCGCCGGTGATCGTGTCGGCCGAAGACCCCGCCGCGACCGTGGTCTCCTTCTACCGGCTGGTCACCGCCCGGCAATACCGTGACGCGGCTGCACTCTGGAGTGCCCGGATGCAGGCGAACTATCCGCCCGCCTCGAACATCGACCAGCGATTCGCCGACACCCGGTCGATCAGCGCCGACAGCGCTGTCGTCACCTCGCGTGGCCTGAACGAGGCGACGGTGAGCGTCTATCTCACCGAGGTGACGTCGGCGGGCACGCGGCATTTCTCCGGCACCTGGTATCTCATCCGGAGCGGCACCGGTTGGCTCATGGATGCGCCTTCCCTCGGCCCCGCCTAGCGACGACCCAGGCGATGGCCTTTCGAACGCGCAGTGCGGACGCGCGGCAGACTGGCGGCAGCGACGCAGGCTGACGGAGGATCCCCATGATGACGTCGAGACCGATCCGGACGGAGGCAATGGACCCGAGCGTCCGGCCGTGCGATGACTTCTGGCGCTACGCGAACGGGAAGTGGCTGCGCGACACGGCGATACCGGCGGACGAGGCGGTCTGGGGGGGATTCAGCGAGCTCCGCGATCGCAACCTCGCCATCCTTCGCGAGATCCTCGAGTCGGCGTCCGCCGGAGGACACGAGCCCGGGTCGCCGCGCCAGCAGGTCGGCGATCTGTACGCCAGCGGCATGGATGAGCCGGCGATCGAACGAGCCGGCCTCGGGCCGGTACGGGGGCTCCTGGACGATGCGGCCGCGGTCACCGCGACGACGCTCCCCGGGTTCCTGGGCACCCTGCACCGGCTTGGGGTGCCGGCAGCGTTCCTGCCCAGCATCCAGCCTGACGCCTTCGACAGCGGGCGGGCGATCGTGCATCTCTTCCAGGCCGGCCTCGGTCTCCCTGATCGCGATCACTACCTGCGCGACGACCCGCGATCGGTGACGCTCCGTCGGCAGTACCGCGCCCACGTCGCGACGATGTTCTGCCTCCTGGGGGAGTCCGCCGATCACGCCGCCTCGCTGGCCGACGACGTCGAAGCGTTCGAGCGCCTGCTGGCGGAGGCGGCGATGCCCCGGGCCGAGCAGCGCGATCCCTACAAGGTCAACAACCTGCGGACCCGCGCGGCGCTGGCGGCCGGGGCTCCCGGCTTCGACTGGGACGGGTTCCTCGCGGCGTTCGGCGCGTCCGAGGTCATCGACCTGAACGTCCGGCAGCCCGCCTTCATCGCCACGGTCGCCGAGCTCGCTCGCGACACACCGATCACGACCTGGCGCACCTACCTTCGCTGGCACATCGCCCGAGCATTCGCGCCGTATCTGCCCGACGCCTTCGGCGCGGCGGCGTTCGCCTTCTACGGCACGGTCCTCGCCGGACAGCCGGAGCGGAAGCCGCGCTGGAAGCGCGTGCTCGAGACCGTCGACGGCCAGCTGGGGCAGCCGCTGGGGATGCTCTACGTCGAGCGGACGTTCCCGCCCGAAGCGAAGCGCCGGATCCTCGATCTTGTCGCCGATCTGCGCGCCGTGCTGGGGGAGCGGATCGACACGCTGGAGTGGATGAGCACGGAGACACGCGTGGCCGCGCGGCGAAAGCTGGACGCCTTCGCGGTGAAGATGGGCTACCCGGACACCTGGCGCGACTACCGGGGGCTTCGCATCGAACGCGATGACCATCTCGGCAACGTCATCCGCGCGACCCTGTTCGAGACGGCCCACGGGCTGGGGAAGCTGGCCCGGCCGGTGGACCGCGGCGAGTGGAAGATGAGTCCACCGACGGTGAACGCCTACTACTACCCGCCGGCGAATGAGATCGTGTTCCCCGCGGGGATCCTGCAGCCCCCGTTCTTCTATCCCGACGGGGACGCGGCGGTGAACTACGGCGCGATCGGCATGGTGATCGGCCACGAGATGACGCATGGCTTTGACGATCAGGGGAGTCAGTTCGACGAGGTGGGCAATCTCCGGAACTGGTGGCAGCCGGCGGATGAGGCCGCGTACGCGGCCCGGGCCGATCTCGTCGTCCAGCAATACGAGGCCTTCCGGCCCCTGCCGGACATGCGGATCAACGGCCGCCTCTGTCTGGGCGAGAACATCGCCGATATCGGCGGGGTGCGGATCGCCTACGCCGCCCTCGAGCGGCACCTTGCCGCGCATGGTGAGCCCGCGCCGATCGACGGCTTCACCGCACGGCAGCGCTTCTTCATCGGCCTCGCCCAGAGCTGGCGCAGCCTGGTGCGCGAGGAGACGCTCCGGGTACGCCTCACGATCGACCCGCACTCCCCGTCGGAGTTCCGGGTGCTCGGCTCCCTCGCCGACATGCCGGAGTTCTACGCGGCGTTCGGCGGCGATGGCGGAGCGATGCTGCGACCCGCCGCGGAGCGACCGACCATCTGGTGAGGGGTGCGGGCAGCACCCGCCTGCGGTCAGATGAAGAGCGGGGTCATGCTCCGGCGGGCGATGAGCGCGTCACTTTCCGCATCCGAGGGCGCCGGGCCTCCGCGGGCGGCCGCGTCCAGGACCTTGTCCAGCAGACCGATGTCGCTCGGGGTGTTCAGGAACAGGCCCGGCCGGCCGAGCACATACCGCACCGCGGTATCGATATCGGCCTGATCGACGAGCGGCTCATACCAGGTCGAGTGTTCCGCCTTCTGCTCGGGCCAGGGCCCGAGGGTGATCGCCTTGATCGTCTGGGTCGCGACGCCGCGGTCCCGGCAGAGCGTCAGCAGCGCCTCGACGTCCGCGGCATAGGCCGCGTCGCGCAACTGCGTCCGGTTGTACGGAAAGAGCACCGAATCGAAAGGAAAGCGCAGCAGGCTCTCCCGGTGGAGCCGGGGCGCCTGGATCCCGTGGCCGGTGACCCCGATGAAACGCACCAGCCCCGCATCACGCGCCTCGATGGCCGCCTTGAGCGCGCCATCCGGTCCCATGGCGACGTCCCAGTCCGCTCGATCCACAAGGTTATGGAGCTGCAGGAGGTCGATGCGGTCCGTGCCGAGGCGCTCCAGCGACAGCCGGATCTCATCGCGCGCCTCGGCGTAGGAACGCTTCCCGGTCTTGGTCGCGACGAAGAACCGGTCGCGCCCCTCGCGCCGCAGGAACGGGGCGATGCGAAGCTCCGAGTCGCCGTAGCTCGCCGCGGTGTCGAGATGATCGATGCCGTAGCGGAGGATGAGGTCAAAGGCCGCCTCGGCCTCCGCCTCGGTCGCGCGACCCAGGGCGGCACCGCCGAAGATCGTGCGAAGGCTCTCATGGCCGGTCCGACCGAACGGGATGCGCTCGATGCTCATGGTGCGACGCGAGACAGGTGGGACCACAGGTCGACCCCGTCGCGTCCGTGCATCCCGAGGAGCTGTGAGATCTCGCCGGTATGCGAGGCGTCGTGCGTCAGCATGCGGAACAGGATGGACTGCCGCGTGTGCAGCTGCAGGACCTCGCCACGCTTGCGCGGGAACTCCACCTCGAGCATGTCCGGTGTCCACCGCTCGAGGCATCCTTCGACGACGGCCCAGGTGGTGCGGAGCGCGTGGACGAGCTCGCCGGCACCTCGTGGCCGCGAAAGGTCGTCCTCCCACCCTTCGCCGCTCGGATCGGAGAACGGCGTCGTCCCCGCGCCGGGCTCCCCGAGCACCGCGCACAACCAGTAGGTACGCGTACCGGCAAGGTGCGCGGTGAGCGCCCAGATCGGCCACATCCCGGGTGCGGACGACCACGCGAGCTCCTCGGTGGAGAGCGAGCCGACGGTCTCGATCAAGCGCTCGTTGGCCTGTCTCCACCCGGCGTAAAATGGCGCGACGCTCTCGGGCACCGCTTGAGACTAGGTCGCAGGGCGATGCCATGCGCACAGCGAGCACAAGTGGCTGCCTACCGACTGGCGGGCGCGGACCGCTGTCCGCCCCGCATCGGTGGAGATGGGGGAGGGTCGAACTCCCCGTCCAAGGCCATTGACCGCACTGCGTCTACGAGCGTGTCCGGCACTTTCGAGTCTCACGGATCCCTGCGTCTGCCGACGGACTCGGGGATCGCGCCAGGCCGGCATGCTTTGGGTGACTCACCGGCCGGTCGGCCACCCGCACCTCCGCGAATGACGCTCTTCCCGGCCCGCGGAGGGGAGACCGGGAGAACGCTCACTGACTAGGCAGCGAGAGCGTAAGAGTTGTTGCCAGTTATCTGGCTGCCGTTCGGATTATCGAGGGGGAACGGCGTTCCTCGGCTCGCAGCGGTGCGTTCGCCTGCCCTGTCGAAACCACGCATCCCCGTGGTCCCTCTCGGGACCCCTCAAGTGTACGCGGTGCTGCAACCAGCGAAGGGGCGAATGCACGATGGACGGACCAGGTCGGGCCGCTACGTCGGGGGACTCATTCGGCAAGCCGCGGCAGCACCGGCGCCGCGGTGGTCCCGCTCGTGAAGTTCACGTCGAGGTTCGCGTTCTGGAAATCGATCGACTTGGCGACGATCTGGCCGGCGGTGATGCTCGTCGCGTTCCCGTTGAGGGCCATCGCCGCCGACGGAAGGTAGATCGTTCCGCCGGTGCTGACCACGCTCCCGACCCCGACGAGCAGGCTCGCCGTGCAATTGCGGTCCTGGTAGATCTGCATGAACGAGTACTGGCCGGTGGTCATCGGCAGGATGGTGATCGGGTGGTTCCCGTTCTGACCGATCGAGGCGCAGGTCCCGCCGCCGCTCGGCCAGGTGGTCATCGTGTTGTAGATAAGGACCCGGCCGTCACATGGCGTGTTCGTGTTCGGGTCGGTACGGGTGGTGTCCTTGGTGATGTCCCCGCTCATTCCGGCGCCTGTGAGGATGTAGATGCCGTGACAAAGCGCCACATTCCCGAGCGGGGTCGTGTAGATCCCCTCGACCGCGGTGGTCGACCCGGGGATGTTCGCCGGATTGGTCGGAAGGGTGTTCACCCCGTTGTAGCTCTTGCCATCCGGGATCGGGTAGCCGGCGAACGGATCCGGTTGCGCCGGGACGCCGCGATTCACCTTGTTCACGGTCGCGGGAAATGTGTCGTTCGATCCACCGACGATGTCGAGCGCATACGGCGACGGCAGCGTGAAGTCGGTCGCGGTGAAGCCGCTGACCGCCGTCGCGCAGCTCGCGTTGACGAAAACCCCGCTCCCGGTGACATGGAGGTTGACGTTCGAGCTGGCGGAGAACGTCGCGGCACCGCCAGGGCAGACCGGCGACAACGCCATGATCGCGTACTGGTTGTGAAGGGCTCGGCCCCGGAAACGCCCCGTGCCCGCACCGGATTGAAGGCCGCCTGCGCCGGCACGAGGGTCGTCTGGACCTGGCGGATGATGACCACCTCGA
>DATLEG010000102.1:0-5768 GCA_035525465.1 Saccharimonadales bacterium (SeqCode) | reverse complement strand
CTGAAGCCGGCCTTGGCCAGCTCGTACATCACCGCCGGCCTGGTGAACGCCTCCGCCAAGAAAGTGACCTCCGGCGACTGCGCGCGCACCTCGGCGATGAGCCACTCCCAAAAGCGGATCGGCTTGGTGTGCGGGTTGTCGACGCGGAACACCTGCACCCCGGCGTCGATCCAAAACAGCACGACCCGGGCGAGCTCGGCCCAGAGCTCGCGCCAGGCTTCGGTCTCGAAGTCGAACGGGTAGATGTCCTGGTAGCGCTTGGGCGGATTCTCGGCGTACTGGATCGACCCATCCGGGCGGTGGCGGAACCACTCGGGGTGCTGGCGCACATAGGGGTGGTCGGGCGAGCATTGGAACGCGATGTCGAGCGCGAGCTCCATCCCGTTCGCCCGAGCGGTCCCGGCAAGCGCCGTGACGTCGGCGAGGGTCCCCAGCGCGGGATCGACCGCGGTGTGGCCGCCCGCCGCGGACCCGATGGCCCACGGGCTTCCGGGATCGCTCGGGCCGGCGGTCTCGGCGTTTCCCGGCCCTTTGCGCGCCGTGCGGCCGATCGGATGGATCGGCGGGAGATAGAGCACGTCGAATCCCGCCGCGGCGATCTCCGGGACGGCCGCGGCGACGTCGCGCAGCGTCCCGGTCGTCCCTCGACCGAGGGACCGGGGGAAGAGCTCGTACCACGCGCTGAACGCCGCCCGTGGCGGCTCCGCGTAGAGCGAGAGCGGCGACCGCTGCTCGGTCGCGTCGCTCCAATCCGCCGCGACGGCGACGGTCGCCGCGCTGCGCGGATCGAGGGCCAGGGTGATGGCCGCCCCTCCCCCGCTGCGGACCCTCGCGGCAAGTGCCGTCAGGCCGTCCCGCGCGACAGCCGGGGCAGCCGCGGCGACGCGGTCCACGATCGATGCGCCGATCTCCAGATCGATGGCTACATCCTGGCCGGCGGCCACCCGGCGCCCCAGGTCCGCGGCCCAGCCGGCGTAGTCGTCCACCCGGCCCCGCACCTGGTAGTGGTGGAGGCCTGGCCCGGTCGGGATGAAGTGTCCCTCCCAGCGGTCGTTCCCCAGCGCCCGCATCGGCGCGCGCTGCAGCTCGGTGGCGCCATCCGGCCGCCAGCGCACCTCGGCCGCCAGCCGCACGTGGCCATCAGCGAAGACGTTCGCCGTGACGATGAAGGGGTCACCGACGATCGCCTTCGCCGGATACCGGCCGCCATCGATCTCCGGGTGCACCGCCCGCACGAAGACCCGTCGCCGCTCGACCGGATCAGGCCCGGGCGAGCGCTCGCCCTGTCGGGGACCTCGGCGGTCGGGCATGGGAGTGGCCATCGCCCTCAGAATGCCTCAGTTGGGACCGCGAGCGCGCCCGGGCGCCCCTTACCCGATCGGAGCCACCTTCGACGGCCAGGGGACCAATTTCTCTCTGTTCAGCGACGCCGCGACCGCGGTCGAGCTCTGTCTGTTCGATGCCGCGGGCCGGGAGGAGCGGATCCCGCTCACCGAGGTGACCGCGCTCTGCTGGCACGTGTATCTCGACGGCATCGGACCCGGCCAGCGCTACGGCTACCGGGTCCATGGCCCCTACGACCCGACCCAGGGGAAGCGGATGGCTGCCTCAAAGCTCCTCCTCGATCCGTACGCCAAGGCGATCGCCGGCGGGATCCGCTGGGCTCCGCCGGTCTTCGGCTACCAGCAGGGGGCGGAGGACGATCGCGAGCCGAACGGCGATGACAGCGCCGCGTTCGTGCCGCGATCGATCGTCGTCGATCCGCGATTCGATTGGGGGAACGATCGGCCACCGGGCATCCCCTGGAACGACACCGTCATCTACGAGACGCACACCAAGGGCGCCACGGCGCTGCACCCGGACATCCCGCCCGAGCTGCGGGGGACCTACGGCGGGATCGCGAGCGCGCCATTCGTCGGCCACCTCAGCCGGCTTGGGATCACCGCCATCGAGCTGCTGCCGGTCCACCAGTTCGTGCATGACGGCGTCCTGATCGATCGGGGGCTGCGGAACTACTGGGGCTACAACACCATCGGCTACTTCGCTCCGCACGACGGCTACGCGGTCGACCCTGCGGGCGGTCAGGTGAACGAGTTCAAAGCGATGGTGAAGGCGCTGCACGCCGCCGGGATCGAGGTGATCCTCGACGTCGTGTACAACCACACCGCCGAAGGGAATCATCTGGGTCCGACGCTCTGCTTCAAGGGCATCGACAACGTCGCCTACTACCGGCTCACCGAGGACCCGCGCTACTACCTGGACTACACCGGAACGGGCAACAGCCTGAACATGCGCCATCCGAACGTCCTCCAGCTGATCATGGACAGCCTCCGGTACTGGGTGACCGAGATGCGGGTGGACGGCTTCCGCTTCGACCTGGCGGCCACCCTCGCGCGCGAGCTCCATGACGTCGACCGGCTCTCGGCGTTCTTCGATCTCATCCAGCAGGATCCGGTCCTCCGCCGGGTGAAGCTCATCGCCGAGCCCTGGGATGTCGGAGAGGGGGGCTATCAGGTGGGGAACTTCCCGCCGCTCTGGTCGGAGTGGAATGGGAAGTACCGCGATATCGTCCGCGACCTCTGGCGCGGCGAGGACCGCACGCTGGCCGAATTCGCGTCGCGGTTCACCGGCAGCTCGGACCTCTACGAATCGAGCGGTCGCCGCCCCTACAACAGCATCAACTTCGTCACCGCGCACGACGGCTTCACCCTTCGCGATCTGGTGAGCTACGACCACAAGCACAACGAGGCCAATCAGGACGGCGATGGCGGCGGAGAGGATCACAACCGGTCGTGGAACTGCGGCGTCGAGGGCGAGACCGCCGACCTGGACGTCCTTCGGCTGCGCCGGCGGCAACAGCGGAATGTGATCGCGACGCTCGTGCTCTCACAGGGCGTGCCGATGCTCCTCCATGGCGATGAATTCGGCCGCACCCAGCGGGGGAACAACAACGCGTACTGCCAGGACAACGAGCTGTCGTGGACCGACTGGTCGCTCCTGGACGCGCATGCCGACCTGGTCGATTTCACCACCGCCGTCCTGAAGCTCCGTCGGGAGCACCGGGTGTTCCGGCGCCGCCGCTGGTTCCAGGGCCGCCAGGTGCGCGGCGCCCAGATCCGCGACATCGCCTGGTTCTCGGCGGCGGGGACCGAGATGACCGAAGACGAGTGGAACGCCGGCTTCGCGAAGGCCCTCGCGGTGTATTTCGGCGGCGACGCGATGGCCGAGGTCGACAGCAACGGCGATCCGGTGGTCGATGATCGATACCTCATCCTGTTCAACGCCCACCATGAGCCGGTGACCTTCACCACGCCGTCCTCGGTGTGCGGCGACACCTGGGAGGTGGTCTTCGACACCGGTGACCGCTGGGCGGACCAGCGCTCCGCCGGTAGCGACGCGCCCTTTGCGGTCGAAGGACGCTCGATGGTCGTCCTGCGATGCGCCTGACCCCCCGGGCGACCTACCGGCTGCAGCTGCACGACGGCTTCACCTTCACCGATGCGGCCGGAGTGGTCCCCTACCTCGCGGCACTCGGCATCTCGCACCTGTATCTCTCACCGATCATGCGCGCCGGCGCGGGCAGCGCTCACGGCTACGACGTGCTCGACCATTCGACGGTCAGCCCGGCCCTGGGGGGAGAGACCGGCTTCCTGGAGCTCGCGTCGGTCGCCCGGTCGCACGGGCTCGGGGTCGTGCTGGACGTCGTCCCCAACCACATGTCGATCCTGTTCGGGAACACCTGGTGGTGGGATGTCCTGAAGCACGGACGCGTCAGCTCATTCGCGCGGGCATTCGACATCGGCTGGGACGGGCCGGAGGCGAAGCTGCGCGATCAGATCCTCCTTCCGGTGCTCGGCGACCAATACGGTCGCGAGGTCGACCGCGGCACGATCCGCGTGACGGCCGAGGGCGATGCGGTCGAGGTACGGTACGGCGATCACCGCTTTCCGGTGTCCCCCGAGTCGGTGGCCGGACTTGCGGGGCACGATGCCGCGGCCCTCGATCGACTGAACACCGACCCGGAGGCGCTCCACGCCTTCCTCGAGGCGCAGCATTACCGTCTCGCCCGCTGGACCGTCGGAGACGAGGAGCTCGTCTATCGGCGGTTCTTCGACATCAAGGAGCTCATCGCCCTGCGGGCCGAGGATCCCGACGTCTTCGACGCGGTCCACGAGATCCCGCTGCGGCTCATCCGCGCCGGGGCGGTCGACGGCCTGCGGATCGACCACCCGGACGGGCTGCGGGACCCCGCGGGCTATTTCGCGCGCCTGCGGGCGGCGGCCCCGGACACCTGGATCGTGGCCGAGAAGATCCTCGGACCGCAGGAGCGTCTTCGCGACGACTGGCCGGTCGACGGGACCACCGGGTATGACTTCGCCGCACAGGTCGGCGGGCTGTTCATCGACCCCGCAGCGGAGCCGGTGCTCGACGCGGCCTACCGCACCTTCACCGGCGACGTGTCGTCGTTCACCGAGACGGCGTACGTGGCCAAACACGAGGTCCTGCGCCGATCGCTCCGCGCGGATGTCGAGCGCCTGACGGAGCTCCTGGTGCGGATCTGCGAGCGCCATCGCCGGCACCGCGACCACACCCGGCGCGATATCCAGCAGGCGATCCGGGAGCTCGCCGCGCAGCTGCCGGTCTATCGGACCTACGTCCGTCCCGGCACCGCGGAGTCGGCGGAGGACGTCGCGATCCTTGACGCGGCGGTCAGCGCGGCGGCCGCGCGGCGGCCGGAGATCGACCCGGAGCTCCTGGCCTTCATCCACGGGCTGGCGCTGCTGCGTGTGCCCGGGGATCTCGAGGCCGACTTCGCGCTGCGGCTCCAGCAGCTCACCGCACCGGCGGCGGCGAAGGGGGTCGAGGACACCGCCTTCTACCGCTACACCCGGTTCGCGGCGACCAACGAGGTCGGCGGCGACCCGGGCCGTTTCGCCGTGGCACCGCGGGTCTTTCACGCCCGGCAGGCGGCCCAGGCCGAGCGCTGGCCGCGGACCCAGCTCGCGACGTCGACCCACGACACCAAGCGCAGCGAGGATGTCCGGGCCCGCCTCGCGGTGCTTTCCGAGGTGCCGGAGGAGTGGGCCGCCGCGGTCCGCCGCTGGTCGGAGGGCAATCGCCGGCACCACGCCGGAGGCGCGCCCTCGCCGTCACTCGAGTGGCTCTACTACCAGACCCTCGTCGGCGCCTGGCCGATCGACGCCGAGCGCGCCGGCGCGTATCTGGAGAAGGCGGCGAAGGAGGCGAAGCAGGAGACCTCCTGGGTCGATCCGCAGCCGGCGTTCGATGCCGGAGTGCGACACTTCGTCGCCGCGACGCTGGCCGATCCGGCGTTCGTCACCGACCTCGAGGCGTTCATCGCGCCGCTCATCGCCCCCGGCCGGGTGAACGCGCTCGCGCAGACCCTGCTGAAGCTCACCGCACCCGGTGTCCCGGACCTGCATCAGGGCACCGAGCTCTGGGACCTGTCGCTGGTCGATCCGGATAACCGCCGCCCGGTCGACTTCGGGCGGCGGCAGGAGCTGCTGGCGGCGCTCGACGGCCTGACGCCGGCGGCGATCCAGGCCCGCGGCGATGACGCGCTCCCCAAGCTGCAGGTCGTCCGCGCCGCGCTGGCGGCGCGGACGCGTGCGCCGGCCGCGTTCGCCGGCAGCTATCTGGCACTCGACGCGATGGGCGAACGTGCGGACCACGTCGTCGCCTTCGTCCGCGGCGACCTGGCGCTGCCGATCGTGCCCCGGCTGGTCCGCGGACTCGGCGGCGACTGG
>DATLEG010000099.1:0-4526 GCA_035525465.1 Saccharimonadales bacterium (SeqCode) | reverse complement strand
TGAGGACCTGGAACTCATGCGCGACATCGCCGCCCATCGCGCCGGTATCGGATTCCACGCTCACCGCGTCGAGGCCGAGGCGCTTGAAGATCCGGACGTAGGCCTCGTGCTGAAGCGCGTAGCTGCGCTCGAGTCCTGCCTCGTCCGTATCGAACGAGTACGCGTCCTTCATCACGAATTCGCGGACCCGCAGCAGGCCGGCCCGGGGGCGCGCCTCGTCCCGGCCCTTGGACTGGAAGTGATAGACCATCACCGGCAGCTGCCGGTACGAGAGGATCTCGCTCCGGGCGTGCGCCGTGACGAGCTCCTCGTGGGTATAGCTCATCATGAACTCGCGCCCGTTGTGGTCGACGGTGCGGAACGTGATCGGCTCGAGGGCGTCCCATCGTCCGGTCTCCTGCCAGAGCTCCGCCGGGGTGAGGACCGGCATGAGGATCTCTTGGCAGCCGATGCGGTCCATCTCTTCCCGGATGATCCGCTCGACCTTCTTCATCACCCGGAAGCCCAGGGGCAGCCAGCTGTACAGGCCGGCCGCGATCGGCCGGGCGATCGCCGCCCGGAGCATGAGCTGATGGCCGGGGGTCTCCGCCCCGGCGGGGGCTTCCCGCAGGGTCCGGCCGAAGAGCGTGGATTGACGCATCACCGCATTGTCGCGGAAACGCGCGACGCGAGGCCGGCCGGACCCGCGGGACCGCTAGCGCGCTGGGCGGATCAGGCCTCGACGGCCTGCTCGTGCTGGTCATGGCGGCCCAGCTTCACCAGGTTCGACGAGGCGGACGACGTCTCCATCTTGGAGCTGCCATCGAAGGTGACGCCCTTCTCGATCATGAGCGAGGGTGATGTCACATCACCCTTGACCTTCGCCGGACGGTGGAGCTCGACCGATTCGGTCGCCTTGATGTTGCCGGTGACGTCGCCATGGACGACGATCGACCCGCAGGTGATGTCGGCCGACACCTTGGCCCCCTCACCGACGATGAGCGTGTCGCTGGTACTGATCTCACCGGTGAAGGTGCCGTCGATACGCACCGTCCCCTCGAAGCTGAGCTTGCCGTCGAATTCGGAGCCACGCCCGAGCAGCGCGTTCAGCTGCGCGTCGGCCGGTGTGCTCCGGGGTCCACGGTCCTGCATCGCGTCCTCCTGTGGAGCCGAGCTCGCCCGTGGCTGCTCGCTCGTCGCCTCCGCGGTGGTGCGGGACGGTCGGTCGTCGCGTGGCTGGGACGGTGGCGCCGGGTCGTGCCTGCTGCCGGTGCGGAACATCTGGCTCCCCCTTTCATCGCGTTCGTGCCGCCTTGTCCAACGGCGCCGACGGCCGGATGGGACGCCGCGGACCGGAGGGCGCAGCCCCCCGGGGCTCGCCGGAGGGCTAGAGCGCTTGGCCGAGGACCTGCCAGACACGCTCCTGGATCTGCGGCGGGACCTTTGAGCGTGGGTCGATCCTGCGGCAGATCAGCTCGGTCTGCTCGCCGTACATCGTCTGCAGCTGCACGAGCATCGCAAGCGCATCCGGCCGGCCCTCCTGATCCTTCCACTTCATCACCTCGGCCCGGGCCCGCTGCGAGCGCTGATGGAACCGGTCGACATGGATCCACTCGGGGCCACTCGGCCAGCGCTGCTCGTTGAAGCGGATGCCCTGGATGAAGATCGTGTCGACCAGCTCGGCCCGGCTGAAGTCATTGCCGGTGAACTCATTCGTGGCGCGCTTCGGGTCGAGCTTCTGCGCTCCGACCCCCCACGGGCGCCCGTAGAACTTGCATTGCGTGATCGGGCCGGAGAACACGCAGTCGATGAACTCCGCCGTGTAGGCGTACCACTTCTCGATCTTCGCTCCGGTGAAGCTGCAGTCCTCGAACCGGGTCTGCCCCGGATCGGCCCGCGAAAGATCGGTGTCGTCGAACCGGCAGCCGCGGAACACGCTCTGCAGCTGGCTGGAGAAGAGCGGCTGCCACCGTCGGTCGAAGACCAGGCCGCGGAAGTCGCAGTTCACGAAGACGCAGCCGTCGGGAGTGAATCGCTCAAAGACGACTTCGCGGAAGTCGACATCGGTGATCGTCCCCCTGCGGATGTGGACGACCCCGCGCGGCTCGGCCGGGACCTGGGCCGGCGCCTCCGGGCTAGGTCCGGGTTCCTGCAGGGACCGACCGTCCTGGAGTGAGCTGCCCTGCGCTCGACGCCTGCGGGGCCTTGGCGGAGTACGGCTCCTTGCCATTCTCGACGAGGATCTTGTCGATCTCGGCCAGCAGCGCGTCCATGAGCTCGGCTTCCGGGAATACCCCGACCACCTTGCCCTTGCGGAACAGGGCGCCCTTCCCCACCCCGCCGGCGATCCCGACGTCGGCGTCCTTCGCCTCGCCCGGACCGTTCACCTCGCAGCCCATGACCGCGACCTTCATCGGCACCGGGAGGGCTCGCAGGCGCTCCTCGGCGACCTTCGCCAGCGGGATGAGGTCGATATCGGCGCGCCCGCAGGAGGGGCAGGCGACCAGAGTCAGCCCCTGGTCACGCAGCTCGAGCGACTTCAGGAGATCGAATGCCGCCCGCACCTCCATGACCGGATCCTCGGACAGCGAGACGCGGATCGTGTCGCCGATGCCCTCATAGAGCAGCACGCTCATGCCGGCGGTCGAGCGGATCGAGCCGGAGAGGACCGTGCCCGACTCGGTCACCCCGAGATGGAGCGGGTACGGGACGAGCTTCGCCAGGCGGCGGTAGGCCGCGATCATCTTCGGGACCTCGAATGCTTTCACGCTGATGACGATGTTGTCGAAGTCGAGATCCTCCAGGATCTTCACCTCGGTCATCGCCAGGTCGACCATCCGCTGCGCGTCGTCGCGCCAGTCGCCATCGACCTTGTCCGGGATCGAGCCGAAGTTCACGCCGATGCGGATCGGCGTCCCCTGGATCTTGGCCTGCTTCACGACCTCCCGCACGCCATCCTTGTTGTGGAGGTTGCCCGGGTTGAGCCGGAGCTTGTGGACCTTCGCCTCCAGGGCCATGAGCGCCAGCTTGTAGTCGAAGTGGATGTCCGCGACGACCGGAAGGATGCTCCGACGCACGACCTCTTTCAGCGCCTCTCCGGAGCGCTTATCGGGGACGGCGACGCGCACGATCTCGCAGCCGGCCTCCTGCAGCTGCTCGATCTGGCGGATCGTCGCCGGCACGTCGTGGGTGAGGGTGGTGCACATCGACTGGACCGCGATCGGGGCCCCGTCGCCGATGGCGACCCCACCGACCCAGACCCGCTTGCTTGCCCGCCGGGGACGCGGTCCGACCCGGTCGGCCGGGAGGTTCAGGTCGAGGCTCAGCGGCGTGGTCACTACAGACAAGGGTACGCGTAGCGGCACCCTGCGGACCACCTGCCGATCACGCGCTGGCACCGGTGTAGGAGCGCAGGCCGCGGCGCCAGAACCAGGAGGCGAAGGTCACCGCCGCGGCGGTGCCCCCCAGCATCGCCAGGAAGGTCTCGATCGACAGGCGCCCGGCGATCGCCTCGGCCGGGACGGTGACCGCGATGCCGATCGGGACCACCGTCGCGAGCGTGACCCGCAGCCAGCCCGGGTAGAGGTCGATCGGGAAGCGGCCGGCGTCGGTGAAGGCCCAGAAGATCGCCATGATGTTGTCCACCCGCACGAACCAGAACGCCAGCGTCACGAGGGAAAGCAGCAGCGCGTACACGCAGGCCACTCCGCAGACGAGCGTCACGACGAAGGCCAGGGCCGGGACGATCGTGATCGGCGAGCCAAGGAGGACGAGGCCGACGCCGATGACCGCGAACCCCATGACCAGATCCACCAGCCGGACGATCGAGATGTGCCGGGTGCTCACCAGGAACTGGCTGTTCGCCGGCTTGAGGAGCGTGAAGTCGAGGGTGCCCAGGCGGACCTGCTCCATGAGCTTCTCGAAGGACGGCGCAAAGACCAGGTTCACGCCGCCCTGGATCAGGTAATAGACGCCGGTGAGCGCGATCATCTCGGGAAGCGTCCACCCGTTCAGCGTCCTCGCCTGCGTGAACAGCACCAGGATCGCCCCCAGGCTCGTGCCCACGACCAGGAGCATCTCGAAGATCCCGAGCAGGAAATTCATCCGGTAGGCCAGCTCGTTCTTGATCTCGGCCGCGAAGAACGTCCGGAAGATCCGGTAGTGGCGGATCACGCTAGGCGCCCGCCGCGGAGTAGGCCCGGACCCCGCGCCGCCAGACGAAGCGGAACACCGCGTAGGACCCGGCCAGCCAGGCGGCCTGGCCAACGAGGATCGCCGCGGCGCGCTCCGGACCGACGCCGCCGCGGAGGATCTCCGTCGGCGCGCCGGTCATGTACCAGAACGGCAGGCCATAGGACAGCCCCTGCAGCCAGAGCGGCATGAGGCCGATCGGGGCGATCTGGCCGGCGAAGACGAAGGAGGCGCGCTGGAAGAGCGTGTTGGCGGTCCGCATCCGGGTCGCCCAGAAGGCCAGCGTCGCGAGGATCCAGTTGAAGACGAAGAACAGGGCCGCCGCCAGGAGCACGCTCGGCACGAACACGACGATG
>DATLEG010000095.1:0-4834 GCA_035525465.1 Saccharimonadales bacterium (SeqCode) | reverse complement strand
GGAGAAAGATATCCTCGCGGTGTAGTGGGACCGGCTGACGCGACCCCCCGGCACGTCGCCATCGTGATGGACGGGAATCGCCGTTGGGCCAAGCAGCGTCATCTGCCGGCCATCGCGGGACACCGCCAGGGGGTCGAGACGATCCGCCGGACCCTCCGCGCGGCCCGGGAGCGCGGCGTCGAGTACCTCACCCTGTACGCGTTCTCCACCGAGAACTGGCAGCGCGATGCCGATGAGGTGAACGGCCTCATGCGCCTCCTCGAGGAGACCGTCCGGCGCGAGACGAGGTCGCTCGTCGAGGACGGTGTCCGCCTGCGCATCATCGGGCGGCTCCAGGAGCTCTCGGCGAGTGCCCAGGAGGCGTTCGCCACCGCGGCCGCCGCCACCGCGGGGGGAACACGCGGCACGATGACCATCGCGTTCAACTACGGCGGCCGGGCCGAGATCGTCGACGCGGTGCGGCGGGTCGTCGCCGATGGCCTGCGTGCGGAGGCGATCGACGAGCCCGCGATCGCCGCGCGCCTGTATGCCCCCGAGCATCCCGATCCGGACCTGCTCATCCGTACCGGCGGGGAGCTGCGCGTCTCGAATTTCCTCCTCTGGGAGGTGGCGTACGCGGAGATGTGGGCCACGCCGGTGCTCTGGCCGGACTTCGGGGTCGAGCATCTCGACGCGGCTCTGACCTCGTACGCCGCGCGCGAGCGGCGCTTCGGCCGTTGAGCATGCTCGCGCGGCGCACGCCCACGGCGATCGCGTATGCGGCCGCGGTGCTGCTCGGTGCACTCGGCCCGTGGCCGGTGTTCTACGTGTTGCTGTTGGTGTTCTTCACCGTCGGCCTGCTCGAGATCGCGAGCCTCGCCCGTCGGCGGCCGGTGCACACCGCCGGGGGAGCGCTCTATCTTTTGATCGGACTCGCCGGACTCGCCGCGCTCTGGGCCGGCGCCCATGGCTGGCTGCTGGTCGTGATCCTGGCGACCTGGGCCGCGGACACCGTCGCGTATCTCGTCGGCTCGCTCATCGGACGGCACAAGGTCGCCCCACGGATCAGCCCGGGGAAGAGCTGGGAGGGGAGCGTCGCCGGCTTCGCCGCGGCGGCGGCGGTGGTGGCGCTGCTCGGCGATGACGGAGGGGCCGCTGCGCTCGTCATCGCCATCGGGCTCGGTCCGGTCGCGTTGGCCGGAGATCTCTTCGAGTCGTGGCTGAAGCGCCGCGCTGGAGCGAAGGACTCGGGCTCCTTCCTGCCGGGTCACGGCGGCATCCTGGACCGCATTGACAGCCTGCTCTTCGTCGGACCGTTCGTCGCGCTCGTGCTCGTGGCGCTGGGCGGCGCGGATGCGATGATGGGCCGATGAGCGGACCGGTGCGCCTGGCGATCCTCGGCGCGACCGGCTCCATCGGCCGGCAGGCGCTCGAAGTCGTCGCCGCGCACCCCGAACGGCTCGTGATCACCGCCCTCGCCGCGCGTTCCCGTGAGGACGAGCTGCGCGCCGTGGCCGATCAGCTGGGCGTGCGCCGGATCGCGACCGGTGACGACGATCTGGTGCCGCTCGCGACGGCCGATGACGTGGACCTGGTGTTGGTCGCGACACCCGGGATCGCCGGCCTTCGGCCGACCCTCGCCGCGCTCGGGGCGGGGAAGGACGTCGCCCTCGCGAACAAGGAGGTCCTCGTCGTCGGCGGCCATCTCGTCCGGGCGGCCAGCGGCGGGGCCGGTCGCCGACTGCGGCCGGTGGACAGCGAGCACTGCGCGCTCTGGCAATGCCTGGCCGGCGTGCGCCCGGAGGAGGTGCGGCGCATCGCGCTCACCGCGTCCGGCGGCGCGTTCCGCGACCGGCCGCTGGCGGAGCTTGCGACGGTCACCCCGGCCGAGGCCCTCCGGCATCCGACCTGGCGGATGGGTGACAAGGTCACCATCGATTCGGCCACCTTGACGAACAAGGGGTACGAGGTGGTCGAGGCCCACTGGCTCTACGACACCCCCTATGACCGCATCGACGTGGTCCTGCACCCCGAGTCGGTCGTCCACGCGATGGTCGAGCTCGTAGATGGGAGCGTGAAGGCCCAGCTGGCGGAGCCGGACATGCGGCTCCCGATCCAATACGCCCTCCTTTGGGAGCATCGGGAGGGGCCGGCGACCCGCCTCGATTGGACCCGCCAGCGCACCCTGCGCTTCGGCCCGGTGCCCACCGACCGGTATCCCTGCCTGGCCGCGGTGCTCGAGACCGCCCGGACCGGCGACGCCGGCGCGATGATCGGCCTCTCCGCGGCCGACGAGCTGGCGGTCGAGCGCTTCCTCGGCGGCGTGATCGCCTTCACCGATATCCCCGGCTACCTGCGCCGGGGATCCGAGCTCGGCGCGCGCTCGGGCGGGGACCCGTCGACGGTGGAGGGCATCCTCGCGATCGACGCCTCGGTCCGGCGGGCGCTCACGCCCGTTACGGTGGAGACCTGATGCTGTCGATCTTCACCGACCTCCGGACGCTCGGGCTGTTCATCCTCACCTTCACGCTCATCGTGGCGGTGCACGAATTCGGACACTTCGCGACCGCCCGGCTGCTGGGGATGAAGGTCCTCGAGTTCGCCTTCGGGTTCCCGCCCCGCGCCGCGGGATTCAAGCGCGGGGAGACCGAGTACACCCTGAACTGGATCCCGTTCGGCGGCTTCGTACGGATCCTCGGCCAGGACGATTTCTCGATCAAGCAGCAGGGTGAGGGCGACCCGCGGGCGTTCACCTCGAAGCCGTGGTGGGCCCAGGCGCTGGTCCTGGTCGCCGGCGTGGTGATGAACTTCGTGCTGGCCCTGGTGGTCCTCACCGCGGCGTTCGCCACCGGCACGACGGCGCCGACGGGGGAGGTGAAGATCGTCGAGGTGAGCCCGGGCTCACCGGCCCAGGCGATCGGCCTCCAGCCGGGGGACATCGTGAAGCAGGTCGACAGCACGCCGATCCACGCCGCGAAGACGCTGGTGAATTACACGAGCAAGGCCGCGGAGAAGGAGCGTGAGATCACCCTCGAGGTCGAGCGCAACGGCCGCCCGATCGCGCCGGTGAAGGCGCTTCCGCGTCTGGAGCCGCCTGCCGGCCAGGGACCGCTCGGGATCAAGCTCGAGGAGGCCCAGGCACCGGTCTCGGTCGGCCTGCCACAGGCGTTCGGCCAGGCGGCCGCGCTCACCGGGGAGGTCGTGACCCAGATCGTCGAGCTTCCCGGCCAGCTGCTGTTCCGGTCGGCGAGCGCCCCCGGCGGCCCGCCGCCGGTCGGCGGGCCGATCGCGATCTTCCAGGTCACCGGCCAGGTCGCGCAGTTCGGCATCCCGACCTTCCTCAAGCTCATCGGGGTGCTCTCGGTGAACCTCGGGGTGATCAACATCATCCCGTTCCCCGGTCTCGACGGCGGCCGGCTGCTGTTCGTCCTCATCGGCGGCATCTTCCGCAAGCGCCTCTCGCCCCAGGTCGAGGCCGCGGTGCACGCGGTGGGCTTCGTCCTCCTGCTCGGCCTGCTCGTGGTGGTGAGCATCTCGGACATCCGCCGTGCGGTAGGCGGATAGGGCGAGCGGTTAGCCTTCGGGCGTGAGCGAGCCGGTCGTCGTCGTCAAGGGTCTCCAGAAGACGTACAAGGTCCACGAGCGCCAGACGGGCGTGGGGGCGACGGTGCGGTCGCTGTTCCATCGCACCTTCAAGGACGTTCCCGCGGTCGGGGGCATCGACTTCTCCATCGCGCCCGGGGAGGTCGTCGGGTTCCTGGGCCCGAACGGCGCGGGCAAGACCACCACCCTGAAGATGCTGTCCGGCCTCCTCGTGCCGACCGGTGGCGACGCGACGGTCCTCGGCTTCACCCCCTGGCAGCGCGACTACGCGTTCCTCCGGCGGATCGCCCTGCTCATGGGCAATCGCACCCAGCTGGTCTGGGACATCCCGGCGGCCGACTCGTTCCTCGTCCTGAAGCAGATCTACGGGATCAGCGACACGGAGTACACGGGTCGCCTGGGTGAGCTCAGCGAGCTGCTCGAGCTCGGACCGCTCATCCACAAGCCGGTCCGCCAGCTCTCCCTCGGTGAGCGGATGAAGGTCGAGTTCGCCGCGGGCCTCCTCCATGGGCCGGAGGTCGTGTTCCTCGACGAGCCGACGCTCGGGCTCGATGTGTCGATGCAGGGCCGGATCCGGACCTTCATCGCCGAGCTGAACCGCCGCACCGGCGCCACGGTCCTGCTGACGAGCCACTACATGGACGACATCGTCGCGCTCTGCCGCCGGGTCATCGTCATCCATCACGGGAAGCTCATGTATGACGGGGGCCTGGCGGATCTCGCCGAGCGCATGGCGCCGTACAAGGTCGTCGGGGCGACGCTCCGCGATCCGCTCACGCGGGTGGACCTCTCCCGCTACGGGGAGGTCATCTCACAAGACGGGTCGGGGAAGGTACGGCTGCGCGTCCCGCGGGCCGAGGCCCCCGCCCGCACCGCGCGCCTGGTCGCGGAGCTGGGCGATGCGATCGCCGACCTTTCGCTCGAGGATCCGCCGATCGAGGACGTCATCGACCGCGTGTTCTCCGGTGAGCGCCCGGCCGGTGCGGAGCTGCAGCCGGTGGCCGTCCGGTGACCCTCCTCAGGGTGTATCGCGCGCTGCTGCTGGCCGGGTTCCAGCAGGCCGCCGCCTACCGGATCCAGTCGCTCCTCTGGATGCTGTTCTCGATCATCCGTCCGGTCATCTTCCTCTCGGCCTGGGCCGCGCTGGCCGCGGCCCAAGGCGGCGCCGTCGGCGGGTACACGGTGGGGGACTTCGCGGCGTACTACGTCTGCCTCACCCTGGTGAATCAGCTCACGATGGCCTGGAACTCGC
>DATLEG010000059.1:0-3354 GCA_035525465.1 Saccharimonadales bacterium (SeqCode) | reverse complement strand
ACCGCGGCCTCGAGCGCCTCGGTGGTCTCGCCGAAGTACGGATCGGCCGATGCCTCGCCGCGGGCGACGATCGTCCCGTCGTCGCACTCGATGATGACCACGCGCTTCTCGGTGCGGACGTGCCGGGCGATCGCGAACGGGACCGCCAGATGCACGTCCAGCGTGCGCACGCTGATCCTCATCCGCGGGCCGTGATGAGCGCGCCGGCGAGACGGTCGACCGCCTCCGGACCGTCGCGGACCGGATCGCAGGCCGGGAGTCCGGTCTCCGCCGACGCGGCGGCGATGGCCGATCGCGCGTCAGCGGCAGAAAGCGCGCTGGTGTTCAGCGCGACCGCGACCACCGGCACGAGCGCGTCGGCTCGCGTCCAGCGCGCTGCACCCTCGTACATCGCCACGAGCTCCGGCAGCGGCCGCAGCGGGACCCTGGGGTGGTCCTTGAGGCCCGTGCGGGACGCGTCGGTGCACAGCACCAGCAGATCCGGCGCGCTCCCGTGGAGCAGCCCGAGGGTCACTCCGGAAAATCCCGGATGGGCCAGTGACCCCTGGCCTTCGACGACGATCCAATCGGCCCTCTCCGCCGCATCGCAGGTGAGGCGCTCGGCAGCCCCGGCGATGAAGTCCGCGACGACCGCATCGACGCTGATGCCGCTCCCCGCGATCGCGATCCCGGTCTGGCCGGTCGCGACGAACGCGGTGCTGCGACCGGAACGCCGGAGGGCCGCGGCGAGCTCGAGCGACGCGGTCATCTTCCCCACCGCGGCATCCGATCCGACCGTGAGCACGACCGTCGTGCCGGAGCGCCGCGCGCGCTGCCCGCCGACCGGCAGATCCGCCGGGGGCTCGCGCAGCTCACGCACCCTCCCCCCGGCGGAGGCAAGCACCGGATCGGCGGCAACACGCTCGTGGAGGCCGTTCCAGACCTCGCCGCCGCCGCTCAGCCACTCCCGGAGGATCGGCCGGTAGGCGTCCGGGATCCGGCCACCGGCCGAGGCCGTCCCGATGAGCAGCACCGTCGCCCCGCGCAGGCGCGCCTCGGCCGCGGTCGCGACGACCGGCACCCCGCGCCCGACCCCGACGGCAGCCGCGGCATCGGCCCCCGCCCGGGAGGAGTCGATGATCGCGACGATTGGATACGGCGCGTAGCGCAGCGCCCCGATCGCGGTCTTCGCGGTGCGCGGGGCGAAGAGCCCTTCGGCCAGGATCGCGACGGTCGGACCTCCCCGCTCGGGCGGAGAAGACGGATCAGCCACCGGTGTCGCGGCCGAGCCGGAGAAAGCGACCGTTCCGCGCCGGCCGCGTCTCATCATGGTCGAGCGCGACGACCCCGTTCACGATGACCGTATCGATCCCCCGCGGGTAGCGGTGTGGGTCCTCATACGTCGCGAGATCGCCGATCGTCGCGGGGTCGAACACCACCAGATCGGCCCAGGCACCCTCGCGGACGACCCCCCGGTCCCGGAGGCCGAGGCGCGAAGCGGTGAGGGACGTCATCTTCCGCACCGCGTCCTCCAGGGTCAGGACCCCGAGATCGCGCGCGTAGTGGCCAAGGACCCGCGGGAAGGTCCCGTACGAGCGCGGGTGTGGCTTCCCGTACGACAACGGTCCATAGGGGGCGTTCGCGCGCGAATCGCTCCCGATGGAGACCCACGGCTTCGCCATGACGTAGCGGACGTCGTCCTCCAGCATCGAGTGATGGATGATGTCGATCGCGCCCTCGTGCGCGATGAGCGCGTCGCAGGTCCACTCCAGCGGATCCGTATTCGCGGCGCCAGCAAGATCCGCGACCGTCTTCCCGGACCAGTCCGGCTCATGCCGGGCCCGGGCCACGACGATGTGGCTCCAGCGCCGCTCGGTCTCGGTGTATTCATCCCGGATCCGGACCCGGACCGCCGGGTCGGCCAACCGCTCGCACAGCTTCGCCGCGCCCCCGGCGTGCGCCCACTTGGGGATCGTCACCGCGAGACCGGTCGACGAGGCGGTGTACGGGTACTGGTCCGCCGTGACGTCGACGCCGGCGGCCTGGGCCCGCTCGATGAGTGCCGTGGACTCGCGCACCTTGCCCCAGTTCCGCTGCTGCGAGGCCTTGTGGTGTGAGAGCTGGACCCGGACGCCGCTCCGCCGGCCGATCTCCAGGTTCTCCTCGACCGCGGCGATGAGCTCGTCCCCTTCGTTCCGGATATGGCTCGCGTACAGCCCGCCACGGTCGCGCACCACCCTGCAGAGGGCGGCAAGCTCGTCCGTCGTGCCGTACGCGCTGGGGGGATAGATGAGCCCCGAGGCGAGCCCCATCGCACCATCGGCGAGCGCGGAGGCAAGCAGCGCCTGCATCGCCGCCTGCTCGCCACCGGTCGGCGGCCGGTCGTCGGCACCCATGACGCACATCCGCAGCGTGCCGTGGCCGACGAGCGAGGAGAAGTTGATCGACATCCCGGAGGCCTCGACCGCGCTCGCGTACTCGCCGAACGACGTCCAGCTCCGGCGCAGTCCGATCCGCTCGAGCTCGCGGTCGAGCTCCGCGGCGGCAAGCTCGAGCGCCGGTGCGGACGACCCGCCGCAGTTCCCCGCGACCACCAGGGTCACGCCCTGATGGAGCGTGCTCTCGAGCGCGGAGTTCACCAGGACCGATTCGTCCGAGTGCGAATGGATGTCGATGAACCCCGGCGCAACGATCCGCCCGGTCGCATCGATCACCGGCGTGCCCCCGGAGGGTCCCAGCTCGCCTACCGCGACGATCCGGCCGTCCCGGATCCCGACATCGGCGCGCCGGCGGGGACGCCCGGTCCCATCGATGATCTCGCCGCCCCGGATGATGAGGTCGCTCACCGTCGCCGGTCGCTCCGGTCGTCCCGCTCACGACGGCGCGCGAGGATGAGGAGGCGCGGGGAGCGCTCATCCGCCGGTGTGCCCTCACCGTCGCCATGGATCGAGATCAGCTCGAAGCCCGCGCCCTCAAGGAGCAGCTCGGCCTCGCGCCGATAGAGGAAATGGAGCGTGAGCACCCGCTCGTGCCGGTGCACGATGCCGTCGGCTCCGACGGCGTCGACCCGCAGGGTGTGCACCGTCCGATCGACGTTCGCCCGGGTGCTGGTGAAGAAGGTGAGGCGCTCACCGCTGCGCGGATCGGTCGCCGAGCCCTCGTCCACGACCCCGCCGTCGAAGCCGGCGATCCGCTCGGGGTCCGGCTGGAAGATATCGAGCGCGAGGACACCGTCCGGTCCGAGGTGCCCGCGGATCCGGACAAGGCACGCGCGCCGGTCATCCGGCGGCACCATCAGGAAGGTGTTGAACGGCACGACCACCAGCGGGAACCGGCGTCCCAGGGCCAGGTCGACCAGATCGCCGCGGACGAGCT
>DATLEG010000016.1:0-3118 GCA_035525465.1 Saccharimonadales bacterium (SeqCode) | reverse complement strand
GTAGATGAGGTCCTTGAGGTCCTGACGCACCATCGGCCGGTTCGTCGGGATCTTCGTGACCTCGAGCTTGTAGACCTTGAACAGCTCCTCCGCCTCCGTCGCGGCGGTACCGGTCATGCCGCTGAGCTTCGTGTACATCCGGAAGTAGTTCTGGATCGTGATCGTCGCGTTCGTCCGGGTCTCGCGCTGGATCTTCACGCCTTCCTTGGCCTCGACGGCCTGGTGGAGCCCGTCGCTCCACCGTCTCCCGGGCATCTGCCGGCCGGTGAACTCGTCGATGATGACGACCTCGTTGTCCGGATTGACGATGTACTCCTGATCCTTGTGATACAGCGCTTGCGCTTTCACCGCGTTGTCGAGGTAGTGGATCGCCGTCGCCCCATCCTCGTAGAGGTTCGGGATGTGCAGCAGGCTCTCTGCCTTGGCGATCCCCTCCTCGGTGAGCGACACGGCGTGATGCTTTTCCTCGATGAGGTAGTCGACCTCCGGGACGAGGCGCGTGGCGACGCGGGCGAAGGTGTAGTAGAGCTCGGAGCTGTCCTCCGCCTGCGAGCTGATGATGAGCGGCGTCCGCGCCTCGTCGATGAGGATCGAATCGGCCTCGTCCACGATGCCGAAATGCAGCTCGCGCTGGACCATCTCAGAGAGGTCCATGACCATGTTGTCCCGCAGGTAGTCGAAGCCGAACTCGCTGTTCTGGCCATAGGTGATATCGGCCGCATAGGCCTCGCGGCGGCTCACTGGACGCCAGTGCTGATGCCGCCAGTCCAGCTCATCGAGCGTGACGGCCGGGTCGTAGAGCGCCGATTTGTCGTGCGCGATGTACGAAACGGTCATTCCGAGCAGGTCGTAGATCGGTCCCATCCAGCCGGCGCCGGTCTTCGCCAGGTAATCGTTGGTGGTGATGAGGTGCGCGCCCTTTCCCTGGATCGCGTTGAGATAGAGCGCGAGGGAGGCGACCAGGGTCTTGCCCTCCCCGGTGCGCATCTCCGCGATGTGGCCGCGATGGAGGGCGATCCCGCCAAGCAGCTGCACGTCGAAATGGGTCTGCTGCAGGGCGCGGGTGCCCGCCTCGCGCACCGCCGCGAACGCCTCGGGGAGCAGGTCGTCAAGGGTCTCGCCGGCGGACAGCCGCTCGCGGAAGACAGCGGTCCGGGCGCCGAGCTCCTCCGGCGTGAAGGCCGCGGTCGGTGCCCGGAGCGCGTTCACGCGCTCGACGACCTTGCGCAGCCGACGGACCTCGGATTCGTTGTTGTCGCCAAAGCTGAGGAGGCGGGTGATCGCGCTCAAGAAGTCTCCGTCTTAGGTGACGTGCAGCGGAAGCTGCGAGCCACGCTGGTCGAATAGCTGCCCGACCGATTCGCCCTCGTGGATCCTCCGGATCGCCTCCGCGAAGAGCGGCGCGACGGTGAGGACCCGGATCTGCCCCAGGTCACGGTTCGAGGGCCGGATCGGCACGCTGTCGGTGGTCACCAGCTCGACGATACCGCTGTCGCAGATCCGCTCGGCGGCGTTGCCCGAGAGCGTCGGGTGCATGCACCCGACGAAGATCTCGCGGACACCGTGCTCCTGCAGGACCTTCACGGTGTTCACGATGGTCGTTCCGGTGTCGATCTCATCGTCAAGTACGATGGCGCGCCGGTGCTGGATCTCACCGATGACCCCGGTGATCTCGCTCCGGCCGCTGTTGTCGCGGTGGGTCTTCTGCATGAAGACCAGCGGCAGGTGAAGCTTTTCGGCGATCCGGCGGCCGGCATTCGCGTACCCGAGGTCAGGAACAACGATCGCGGTGTTGTCGCGGTCGTCCTGGATGAGCGCCGAGAAGTAGTCGACGATGAGGTTCGTGGCGGAGAGCTCGTCCACCGGGACACTGAAGAACCCCTGGATCTGCATCTGGTGCAGATCCATCGTGAGGACCCGGTCGGCGCCGGCCACCTGGATGATGTCGGCCAGGAGCCGGGCCGTGATCGGCACCCGGGGCTGGTCCTTCTTGTCGCTCCGCCCGTAGGCGTAGTACGGGATGACCGCGGTGATGCGACCGGCCGAGGCCCGCTTGAACGCGTCGAGCATTATCAGGAGCTCGAGGATCGCGTCGCTCACCGAGGGACCGACGAGCGACTGGACGATGAAGACGTCGTGCTCGCGGGCGTTCTCGTTGATCTTCACGAAGATGTTGTCGTTCGCGAACTTCGTGACATCGATCTGGCCCAACGGGATCTCGAGGTGGCGGCAGATGTCCTGCGCGAACCTCGGATGGGCATTGCCCGTGTAGACGGATAGACCCCGGAACACGGCACCCTCCTGCGCGACGTGGATGTCCGCCGGGCGCACCCGGACTCCCTCACCTCAGGAATGCGAAGTATACCGGCGGGGTACGCTGCCGCCGTGGGCAACGCCGCGGGCCACCGTTCCCGCTGGACGCTGATCGGCCTGGCGATCGTGGGCTGGTTCGTCGCCCTGCCGATGAACGTCGGGGGGAACGCCGTCCACCTGCTCCTGGTCGGCGCGCTCGTGCTCGTCGTGTACGAGCTCCTGGCGGTCGAGACCCCCGGCTAAAGCCTTCCGGCAGGCGGCCCTAGGGCTGCTCCGGAGCGCCGTGGGGGCGGCGGCCGGCCAGGAACCGGTCGGTGACCAGCCCGGCGTCCGCGATCATCGCCTCGGTCCGGTCGAGCGGCTCGAGCGCGAAATGGGTATCGGAGCCGACCGAGAACCGGGCACCGCGCTGTTGGGCCCGGATGAGGAACTCGCGATGCGGAACGCCGTACGCCTCGTTCAGCTCGATCGCGACCCCGTGCTCGACGCAGAGGGCGATGAGCCGCTCCTGCCAGTCCGTCCCATAGGCGGCCTCGGGGTCGCCGAGCGCCGCGAGCGGCGTGAACGTGGGGTGCCCGACGATGTCGATCCCGGTCTCGAGGATCCCTTCGCGCACCAGGGCGAGATGCCGTTCGAGGATCAGCCGCTGGAGCTGCGGCTCTTCGAAGCGGGCACGCTCGGCGAACGCCGTCGTGCCACGCGTCTTCAGGAACTGGCCCGCCGGGTTGTACTCGATCCGATCCCGCCCTCTGCCGATCCCGTGCACCGAGCCGATGACGTAGTCGAGCGCGTCGCGGGTCGTCCG
>DATLEG010000007.1:0-7075 GCA_035525465.1 Saccharimonadales bacterium (SeqCode) | reverse complement strand
GGTTCACGCGGATCCGAAGTCCGGCGGCGCTCAGCCTGGAGGAATCCCGCGCTGATCATGGTCCGTATCGACTCCTCGCGCCGTTCGACGAGGCGCGCCAGCTCCGGAACCGAATAGAACCGATCGGCCGCCACGCGATCCGCGTGAACGGGCTTGTGTTTGGGGAGTCGGTGCTGACTGCCCTCGTGCCACATCCGGAACACTTTCGAGAGCGGCGTGCCAAGGCGGGCGCGCCGGCCGTTGCGAACTGCGCTGGGCAGATCGAAGTAGAGCTTGGTATCGCCCGATAGGCAGGCGGTACGATGCCGGATCCATTGGCGGGCCACGAAGATCGGAAGCTTCGCGTGGATCTTGATGTCGCACATCTCGAAGGGAGAGGTGTGTCGGTGTCGCATCAGGTATCTGATCAGTCCCGCGTCATCGCGTCTCTTCTTCGTACCCGTGCCGTAGGAGACCCGCGCCGCTTGCACGATCGCCGCGTCGTCACCCATGTAATCGATGATCCTCACGAAGCCGCGGTCGAGCACCGGCAGAGGCCGATAGAGGATCTCCTCCAGCGCGGGGACCGTGACGCGCCGGGTTTCCGACGTGCGAGCCCGCGAGGCGTCGATCTCCGCTCGCTGATCGTCGGTCAACGCGCCTTCCTGGATGGGCACGTCTGCAGATGAGTCGGGGGCTCCGGGGGTCACGGGCGCGAGTCTAGTGCGCGGGCGTGGATGCTCCGCGGCGCTCCAGCAGCACGCTCCCGGGACGCCGCTTGGCCACGACCTTCAATTCGGCCGCGACTTGCGCGAGGGCTGCGGGAGAGGCGAACCGGCCGGCCTCCGCGAGCGCGATCCCGATGGAGACCGTGGCGAGCGACCACCGAACGTGACGCCCGCGGCGATCGAGCGCCTCGTAGCCGCCCGCCACCCGATCCCCTTCGTCGTGGAGATCGCGAGACCGCTCGGCGAAGCCGGCGACGATCCCGTCGGCCAGGGCCGGTGCCGCGGGGATGCCTGACAGCACCACGAAGTCGTCTCCGCCGACGTGACCAAGGAAACAGTCCTCGCATCGGAGCGTGGCGACGGTGTCGAAGATCGCGCCGGCCAGCGCCCCGATGAGCTCGTCACCGCGGGTGAAGCCATAGCGGTCGTTGAAGCTTTTGAAGTGATCGAGATCGATGTACAGACAGGCGAACGGCTCCTGCCGGTCCAGCCGCCGGGCGATCTCGTCGAAGATCGCGGTATTGCCGGGGAGCCCCGAGAGCGGGTTCAGGCCGCCCAGGGTCCGGGCCCGGCGAAGTGCGGTCAAGACACGCGCGGTCAGCTCATCCAGATCGAACGGCTTGGTGATGTAGTCATCCGCTCCCGCGCGCAGATGCCGGACCTTGTCACCGATCGCGCTATTGGCGGTCACCAGGACGACCGGCGTGTATCGCGTGCGGTGGTCCGCCTGCAGGCGTCTCAGGACCTCATCGCCGGTGATCTCGGGCATGAGGAGATCCAGGATGATGAGGTCGGGACGCAGCCGGAGCGCCATGTCGACCGCGGTCCGGCCGTCGTGGACGGCGGTGCAGCGGAGGCCCTCCATCTCGAGGACTTCCACGATGAGCGCGCAGAGGTCGGGATCGTCATCGATGACCAGGACCTGTGGACCGGTCTGGACCGTGGCGCCTGCGCTGAGCTCATTCACGCCAATATCATCCGCCTGCCTGGGCGTTCGCGTAGCGGGACGGATCGGTCAGGACGAAAGATCCACGCCGGTAGCAGCTTATTGACCGGATCCGGGGCGTAACGAGGCCCTAGCGCGGGCGCGAGGCCTCCCAGTCGGATCGCAGGAGCTCGGCGAGCCAGTGATCGTGCCAGCGGCCCTCACGGAAGAAGTGTTCCCGCTCGACCCCGATCTCGCGGTATCCGGCCTTTTGGAGTCCCCGCTTGCTCGGCTCATTGTCCATGAACACCTGGGTCATCAGCTTGTGCAGGTTCAGCTGCCGGAAGGCGTACTCGGTGCGCAGGGCCATCGACTCCGATCCCAGCCCCTTCCGCCACATCGAGCGATCGCCGATGACCGTCCCGGTGACCCCATGGGCGTTCACCCAGTCGATCTGGTGGATCCCCGATGCGCCGATCGACCGGCCTTCGGCCTCGATCATCCAGAAGACGTCGGTCTTCGATTCGCCCACGCGCTTGAGGAACTCCTCCTCCTGGAACAGGGCCGGGACGGTGCGGCGGCCGAGGTAGCGGGTGACCTCGGTGTCAGCGAACCACTCGACGAAGCGCGCGGCGTCGGCGTCCTCCGGCGGACGGAGCGTGACCCTGGTCCCCGCGAGCACCGGCCCGTACATGCGCCTCCGATGCTAGCGGCGCATCATGGGCCCGTGCGCATCCACTTCCTCGGCGCGGCCAACACCGTGACCGGCTCCCAGTTCCTGCTCGAGACGGCCACGGCCAGGGTGCTCATCGACTGCGGCATGTTCCAGGGTGCCCCGAACGACGCGATCCGCAATCACGTGCCGCTCGCGTACGAGGCCTCCTCGATCGACGCGATGCTGCTCACGCACGCGCATCTGGACCACTGCGGGCTCATCCCCCATGTCGTCGCCGCTGGATTCGGTGGCCCGATCCACGCGACCGCCGGAACGGTCGAGCTCGCCAGCCTGGTGCTGCTGGACTCGGCCAAGCTCCAGGAGGAGTTCGCCGAGCGGCACGAGCGGTTCACTCGAAAGCATCCCGGCCGCGCGGCGGCCGAGGACGCCGATGAGGAGGCCGCGCTCGCCGCCGCGATCAAGCTCGACCCGGAGGCCGCCCTCCACGCCGCGGCATCGGCGACCGTGACCGATCTCCAGGCGCCGCTGTACACGACGCAGGACGCGAACGCGGCGATCGCCCTGTTCAAGGCCACCGACTACGACCGCGAGGTGGCCGTCGCGCCAGGGGTCCACGCGACCTTCCTCGATGCCGGGCACATCCTCGGGTCGGCGATCATCCGGGTACGGGTGAGCGAGGCGGGCAACGAGCGCGTCATCGTGTTCAGCGGCGACCTCGGCCGTCCGGATACCCCGATCATCCGGGACCCCACCCCGGTGGCCGATGCCGACTACCTGCTCATCGAGTCGACGTATGGGGGCCGCGAGCACGAGCCGGCGGCGGAGGCGATCCGCCTCTTGGGAGAGGCGGTCCGCGAAACGGCCGCGGCAAAGGGAGTGCTCCTCATCCCATCCTTCGCGATCGGCCGCACCCAGGAGGTCGTGTTCGAGCTCGACCGGCTCCTCGCGACGCAGCAGATCCCGCATGTCCCGATGTATCTCGACTCCCCGATGGCCCAGAAGGCCACCGATATCTACCGCCGCTATCCGGGCTACTACGACGCCGAGACGAGGGCACTCATCGCGGCCCACGATCCGCCGCTCGACTACCCGGGAGCGAAGGTGACCGCGAGTGGCAAGGAGTCCGCGGCGATCCACAACGCCCCCCGCCCGTTCCTGGTGATCGCCTCGAACGGGATGATCACCGGCGGGCGCATCGTGCAGCACGTGAAGGAGCTCATCGGCGACCCGGGGATGACGCTCCTGTTCGTCGGCTATCAGGGTCAGGGGACCCTTGGCGCCCAGCTCCAGGCAGGTGCGAAGACCGCGCGGATCGACGGCCAGGAGCTGGAGGTCCGTTGCCGGGTCCGCTCGATCGACGGATTCTCGGCGCACGCCGACGAGCCGGAGCTCCTCGCCTGGCTCGGCAACTTCACCACGAAGCCGAAGACGGTGTTCATCGTCCACGGCGAGCCGAAGGCCCAGGCCGCGCTCGAGGAGAAGATCAAGGCACTGGGATTCGGAACGAAGATCCCGCACTGGCGGGAGGCGGTCGAGCTGGCCTAGTCCGGGCCGTCAGGCCGCCGGCGGGAACGCCTTTCCGAGCTCCGTGGCGTGCTCGTGCGAATGCCGAGCCTGATACGCCGCGAGCCACCCCGCGGTGACCGGCCCGCGCTCCGCGTGGACGCCCGGCCGCTCCGCCGCGCCCGGGCGTCCGAGCAGCTGAACGATCCGCGAGTGCGCCGCCTGCAGCGTCCGTGAAAGCGCCATCGGATCGGCGTCGGTGTGATCCGCCGCGGCATCAGCCGCGTCCTGGTCCCAGCCGGGAAGGGTCGGGCGATCTTCGTCGATGCAGCGGCGGACGCGCTCGGCGACCACCTCGGCGCTCGCCGCGAGGTGCCCGATCACCTGCTTGGCATTCCAGTCGCCGAACCGGGCCGCGCGCAGCTGCTCGTCCGGAGTGCGCCGCACCAGAGCCGCGACGGTCGCCGCGTCATCGGCGAGCGTGAAGGCGGCATCCTCGTCGTATCGCAGGTCGTCGGTCACGACCGGATTGTGCCGCATCTCATCGCCCTGGGCCCGAGGGCACGACCGCCGTGACGATCGCGGCGGCATGGCGGGGGAGCGGGGCGCTCCGGGCCAGGACCCGGCCCGTCGAGCGATCGAGATCGACGAGCCGTTCATTCGCGTCACGCGAGTCGGCCGCAAGGACATAGATGTGGTCACCGGCCTCGCGGACCGCGCGGATGACCGGCGCGGTGTAGATGATCGCCCGATCGTTCGGCCGCGCCAGATCGGCCAGCTCGAGCCTTTGGCTGTTGCCGGCATCGAGGATCAGGGCCAGTCGACCGCTGAGCGGCTCGTCGCGGAATGCCGTGCGGTCCAGCGAGGCACCACCAAGGTCGAGCGCAACGCTTTCGGTGACCCTGTGGGTCCGAACATCGACCGTGGCGGTCACGAGGTGGCTCAACAGGATCCGGACGAGCCCGTCGCTCCCGATGCTCCAGGCCAGCACGGACCGAGACCCCCGGCCCGCGGGCTCACCCGAGAGGCTCGGGACCAAGCTGCCTGCGCCGATCGGCACGTGGTCGACGAGCTGCAGTGACGCCGGGTCGAAGACGGCGACCGTCGCGACAGCACCCCGTGACCCGCCACACACGGTGACCAGCCGGCCATCCCCGGCCTGCCGCAGCCATGGATCGCACCCGTCGCGCCGGATGAATCCGGCGAGCTCCGGAGCGGCCGCAGCGACCGGGGTCCCGCGCCCGAGGTCGCGATCGAACACCGTCCAGCCGGCGGCGGTCAGGCCGTTCACCGCGGTGATCCGGGTGGCGGCGAGGAGCCGGCCATCCTCGAGCACCGCGAGCTGCGGGCCGGCGGTCTCCCCGGCGCGCAGCGGCCAGGCGTGCTCGGCGATCAGCCGGCCCGTGCCGCCGTCGTAACCGGTGAGACGGACCTGCCGGTCGCCGTCGCCCGCAGGGGCATTCAGCACGTACGCCCGCTCCCCATCGGTCGTGCCCAGCACCGCGACGCCGGGGGCGATCTGGCCGACATCGACCACGAGCGTGCGCACACCGGTGAAGAGGTCGGTCCGATACAGCTTGAGCGTGAAGCCGGTCCTATCGCTGAACAGATCGGCAAGGAAGGCGTACCGGGTACCGGGCAGGACGGTCGGGGGCGGCGAGCTCCTGCCATCGAGCCGGTTCACCACCCGCCCCGAGGGCATCGCCACCACCGTGAGGCTGCCGTTGCGGGAGGGCGTGAAGTCGGCAACGGAGACCAGGGTCGAGCCCGCCGGGGATGGCTCGTGGGTACGGACCGGCAGCGGGTCGTGGGATTCACTGGGGGCGGGGCACGAGGGCGCGGCAAGGATCGCCGCGGCAGCGATGAGGATGACCGACCGGGCACGGTGCATCGAGCCCATCATCGCCCGCAGGGCAGGCTTGTTACCAGCGGTGGTAGGCGGGGTGGCCGGGAGGCACCGCGACGAACACGCCGCGGCAGGTCGCGCAGACCCGGCCGCCGGCCTCGAGCGTCGCTTCGACGGTGGCCCGATCGGCCGTGGACTCCACGACCCGCGCGACCAGCCGCACCGGACCGCTGGACGGGGTGGGTCGCTGCAGCTTCACCGCGAACTCGGCGGTCACCGTCGGCGGCGGGGTGTCCGCGCCGCTGGCCTGCATCAGGTGATGGGTCGCGGTCCAGTTGGAATGGCAGTCGAAGAGCGCGCCGATGATCCCGCCGTTCAGCACCCCCTCCCAGGCCTCGTGCTCGGGACGGGACTGCCACTCGCAGACCACGGCGTCCCCCTCCACGAAGCTGCGGATCCGCAGGCCCTTGTCGTTGGCCGGGCCACAGCCGAAGCAGCGGTTGGCCGGCGCGTAGCGCTCCTGCAGGCTCTTGCCGCCGCTCATCCGTCCCCCGCTTCGAGCTGGGCGAGCCGGTCGGCCTGGTCCTGTCCCATGAGCTCTTCGATCATGTCCTCGATCTCGCCGTCGAGGCGCCGCTCGAGGCCGGAGAGGTTGTGACCGAGCCGCTTGTCGGTGAGCCGGTCTTGAGGAAAGTTGTAGGTGCGCATCTTCTCGGCGCGCTCGCCCCGTCCGATCTGGGCGCGCCGCGCATCGCCCTGCTCGGTGGCGCGCTTCTCCTCCTGATACGCGAGGAGCCGGGCGCGCAGGACGGTCATCGCCTTGGCCTTGTTCTTCAGCTGCGAGCGTTCGTCCTGGCAGGTGACGACGATCCCGGTCGGCAGATGCGTGATCCGCACGGCCGAGTCGGTCGTGTTCACGCCCTGGCCGCCGTGGCCACCGGCGCGGTACACGTCGACCTTGAGATCCGCCTCGTCGATCCCGACGTCGGCCTCCTCCGCCTCCGGGAGCACCGCGACCGTGGCGGTGGAGGTGTGGATCCGTCCCTGCGCCTCGGTCGAGGGGACGCGCTGCACCCGGTGCACGCCGGACTCGAACTTCAGGCGGCTGTAGGCCTCCTGGCCGGCGATGCGGAAGATGACCTCCTTGAAGCCACCCTTCTCCGACCGGCTCGCGGAAAGCTCCTCCACCTTCCAGCGGTGTCGCTCGGCGTAGCGGAGGTACATTCGATAGAGGTCGCCGGCGAAGAGCGCCGCTTCCTCACCGCCCTCGCCGCCCCGGATCTCGACGATGACGTTCTTGTCGTCGAGCGGATCGCGCGGGATGAGCAGGTGGCGCAGCTTCGTCGTCAGCTCATCCATCTGCGCGAGCGCGGTCCCTTCCTCCTCGCGGGCGAGGTCGCGCAGCTCCGCGTCGTCCC
>DATLEG010000006.1:0-3648 GCA_035525465.1 Saccharimonadales bacterium (SeqCode) | reverse complement strand
GCCAGGTCGCCATCGGCCGCGGCGTCCAGGAATGTGAGCACGTCGGCGCGGATGACCGTCGCCCGGTCCGCGACGCCGGCATGCGCGATGTTCCGCCGCAGGACCGTGACCGCCCCCGGTGCACGTTCGACGAATGTCGCGCGAGCGGCACCCCGCGAGAGGGCTTCGATCCCGAGCGTCCCCGCGCCAGCGAAGAGGTCAAGGACGACGGCGCCCGGCAGGTCGGGGGTGAGGATCCCGAACAGCGTTTCCCGCAGCCGGTCGGTCGCGCAGCGGGTGCCACCCCCCCGGGGCACCAGGAGCGTGCGGCCCTTGGCCGAGCCGGCGATCACCCGCACCGTCAGGCCAGCGCGTAGCGGCGCCAGAGCGCCTCGACGGCGACGGCGAGGTCGGCATGCTCCGGGCGCTCGAGGGTCGGGTCCGCCGCAAGGATGGCGTCCGCTTCGGCCGCGGTCTCCGCGGCCAGGCGCGGGTCCACGTCGGAAAGATCCACGATCCGCAGCTCGGACGCTCCGCTCTGCTCGTCCCCCAGGAACTCCCCGGCCCCCCGGATCTCGAGATCACGCTTGGCGAGGTCGAAGCCATCGAGCGGGCGGGCCACCCCGTCCGGACCGGCACGCCGCTCGGTCATCGCCCCGAGCCGCTCCGACTCGGCCGCGTCCTGACTCACCAGAACGCAGAACGCCTTCCGCTCGCCCCGACCGACACGCCCCCGCAGCTGATGCAGCTGGGCGAGCCCGAACCGCTCCGCGCCGAGCACGATCATCATCGTGGCGTTGGGCACATCGATGCCCACTTCGACGACGGTGGTCGCGACCAGCACATCGATCTCACCTCCGGCGAACCGGCGCATGACCAGGTCGCGCTCCTTCGCCGGCAGGCGACCGTGGAGCAGCCCGATCCGGAGTCCGGACAGCGGGCCGGTGCGCAGATCCCGCTCGACCGTCACCGCGCTCGGTGCGTCGTCCTCGCCACCGTCCCCGGGGTCGATCCGGGGACAGACGACGAAGGCCTGCTCCCCGGCGTTCACGTGCTCGCGGAGCCACGGCCAGACCCTGGGCAGCGCGTCCGGCGGCCTGACCTCGGTCCGGATCTCCTGCCGGCCCGCCGGGAGCTCATCGATGACCGAGAGATCCAGATCGCGGTAGATCGTCTGGGTCAGGGTCCGGGGGATCGGCGTCGCGGTCGTGAGCAGGAGGTGGGGGTCGACCCCCTTCTCCCGCAGCGTCGTCCGCTGCCGCACGCCGAACCGATGCTGCTCGTCGACCACGACCAGGCCCAGCCGATGGAAGTCCACTCCTTCCACCACGAGCGCGTGGGTGCCGACGACCACATCGAGCGCCCCCGACGCCAACCGGGCGACGACGTCCCGCCGGGCCGCCGCGCCGATGCTCGCGGTCAGCAGCTCCACCGACGGGCCACCGGCCGAGAACAGGGCCCTGAGCGACCGGTGATGCTGCTCGGCGAGCAGCTCCGTCGGGGCCATGAGCGCGACCTGAGCACCAGCGGACACTGCGATCCGCGCACCAAGCGCCGCGACGACGGTCTTTCCGGAGCCGACATCCCCTTCGAGAAGCCGGGACATCGGGATCTGACGGGCGATGTCGGCGCGGATGTCCCCGAAGGCGCTCTGCTGCGCCGCGGTGAGAGTGAACGGAAGTGCCGCGATCCAGCGGGCGACATCCGCGTCCGGCGCATGCAGCTGTGGGGCCCGCGCGTCTTTCTGCCAGCGGGCCCGTCGCTGGGCGAGGCCGAGCTGCAGCGTGAGGAGCTCATCGAACGCGAGCCGGCGGCGGCCCTCGATGAGGCGTGCCTCGGTCGAGGGAAAGTGGACCTCGCGCATCGCCTCCGCGACGCCGAGCAGCTCGCGACGGGCGCGGATCGCCGGGGGCAGCGGCTCCGGGAGCTCGGCCAGCACCGAGCCACGGCTGCCGTCACCTTCGACGGCGGTGTGCAGCCAGCGGCGAAGGTGTCCCTCCTTCAAGCCCTCGGTCAACCGGTACACCGGCACCATCCGTCCGGTGTGCACCCGCTCCGCGTCCGCGGATTCGACATTCGGCCTCGCGAGCTGCAGCCAGCGCCCGTAATGGGTCACCTTCCCCGAGAGGCGGATGCGCTGACCGGGGCGGAACCGCTCCTTGATGAACTGCCGTCCGAACCAGGTCGCCCGCACATTCGTGGGTGAGCCGTCCTGCGGATCGAGCAGCTCGATCTCGGTGAGCATCTGCCCGCGCGCGGTGCGCCGCTCGCTGATCGCGCCAACGATCGCCTCGGTGCTCTGCTCGGCATCCACGCGCAGCGCGCGCAGCGGCTGCACCCGGGTGTAGTCGAGATGCCGCGTCGGCAGATGCCAGAGGAGGTCGCCGATCGAACGGATCCCGAGGCGCTCGAGCAGCTTCACCGCGCTCGGTCCCACCCCCGGCAGTACGCCGACCCCGAGATCCAGGCTCGAGGCCGGACGCCTACTCAGCGGCGACGACGAAGGGGTAATGCGGCTGACCGCCATCGACGACCTCGATCTCCGCCTCGGAGAACGCGTGGGCGAGCGCCGCGCGGGCTGCGGCCGTGCGGGCCTCATCGACGCCGGCGCCGACATACAGGGTGAAGATCCCGATCGACTCCAGCTGGCGTACCGCCTCGCCCAGCACCACGGCCTCGTCATCCCCGTGGGCCACGACCTTCCCATCGACCAGACCGATCATTTCCGACTCCCGGACCGATATCCCATCCACCGTGACGGACCTGGTCGCCCTGGTGACCTCGACGGCGTGCCCCCGCGCCGCCGCCTCGGTCATCGCCGCGATGACCTCATCCGCGGGCCGGTCAGCCTCGAACGCGAGCAGCGCAGCCATCCCCGCCCCCAGGTTCGCCAGCGGAAGCACGGTGACCTCGCAGCTCGCGAGCGTGGCCGCCGACCGAGCGGCCAGGATGACGTTCTTGTCGTTCGGCAGGACGATCACGTGGGCAGCGCCCGCTGCGGTGATCGCCGCCACCAGCTCTTCGGTCGACGGATTCATCGACGCCCCGCCGCGGAGCGGATGGCCACCCAGCGACGTCACCACGGTCGCGAGCCCCTCGCCCGGGACCACCGCGACGACCCCGACCGCCACCTGCCCACCACCCGCCGCCGTCGGCGACGGGACAACGATGCCCGTCGCCGCCTCGTGCTCCGCCGACATGAGCTCGAGGTCTTCGATCACCACATCGCTGATCCGCCCCGCGGTGACCGCGATCCCGATGATCTTGTCCGGAGCAAGGGTATGCACATGGATCTTGCAGACCGACTCATCGCCCACCACGAGCACGCAATCCGCCCCGAACTCGAGCATCTCCTCCCGCAGCTCCGCCACCGACCGCGAGGGCGCCGTGATGAGCAGCTGGACGTCATACGCCCCCGCCCACGACGCCACCGCCGGGACGATCGTGCCCCCGCCCCGGTCCGCGTCGCCGCCGACCGGGGGACGACCCGTGGCGGGGACGGCGGCGGAAGCGTCCCCGGCGACTCCTGCTTCGCCCCGCACCGGGGGACGACCCTTGACTGGGTCCGGAGTCACGGAAGCCCTGGAACCAAGACCGCCACCCGACATCGAGGCGGGAGCGGGGCCCGACAGCGAGGCGGGAGCGCCACCCGACATCGAGGCGGGAGCG
>DATLEG010000322.1:0-3656 GCA_035525465.1 Saccharimonadales bacterium (SeqCode) | reverse complement strand
AGCAGCCGGATCTGGCGGCGACCCTTCGGACGATCGCGGCCTCCGGGGCAGCGGCGTTCTATCGCGGGTCGCTTGCCGCCCGGATCGCCGACGGCATCGGGGCGCTGGGTGGCTGTCTGAATGAAGAGGACCTCGCGCTGCACCGGACCGACCGGCGGGATCCGATCGAGACCGGCTATCGCGGTCTTCGCGTGGTGGGCCAGCCGCCGGTGACCCAGGGCCACGTGCTCCTGGAGGAGCTTGCGATCGCCGACGGGATCGATCTGCGCGGAATGGGATGGGGGACCGCGGACGCGATCCACACCATGGTCGAGATCAAGAAGCTCGCGTTCGCCGATCGTGACGCCCACGCGGGCGATCCCCGGATGGTCCCGTTCGATGCGGCACGGCTGCTGACCGAGGCGTACGCCGCCGCGCGCCGGCGGGCCATCGCCGGTCGCGCCAGCGAGCGGGTGGAGGCGCAGGCGCTGCCGGCGGACACGACCTATCTGGCGGTCGTGGACCGCGATGGCAACGCGGTGTCGCTCATCGAGAGCGTTTTCAGCGCCTTCGGCGCGGCGACGATGCTCCCGCAGACCGGGATCCTGCTGAACAACCGGCTTTCCGGCTTCTCGCTCGACCCGCGCTCGCCGAATGCGCTGGCGCCGCGCAAGCGGCCGGTGCACACCCTCAACACCGTCATCGTCCTGGACGGCTCGGCGCTTCGCTACGTCTATGGGACGCCCGGCCGGCAGGCGCAGGTGCAGACGAATTTCCAGCTCGCTTCCGCGTTCATCGATCACGGGATGGACGTGCAGGCCGCGATCGAGGCGCCGCGCTGGTACCACGAGGCCGGCCGCGCGCTGCGCATCGAGAGCCGCTTCCCTGAGGCCGTGCGCAAGGCGCTCGCCGCGAAGGGCCATGAGCTCGAGCTCCTCGGCGACTGGCACGAGATCACCGGAGGCGCGCAGGCGGTGTGCGTCGACGACAACGGCGTCTTTTCCGGCGGCGCGGATCCGCGTCGTGAGGGCTACGCGGCCGGCTACTGATGCGAAGGTCCCCGTCTTCGGCCTCAGCGCTCACCGCGAGACTGGGCCGCGTCGCCGCGGTCGCCTTCATCGCGATCGTCGTGAGCACCGGATGCGAGCCGGCACTTCCCGCCCCGGAGCCGGTCGCGCGAGCCTACGCGGTCGCGTGGACCAAGGCCGACTACCCGGGGATGTTCGCGCTCCTCACCGACGAGAGCCGCCAGCGTGCCGGCGAGGATGGCTTCACCAAACGGCTCCCGCGGATCGCCGAGGAGATGTCGCAGCGCTCGCTGGAGATCGCTGTCGGCCCGGTGTCGCGTCCCGCGGGGAAGGACGGCAAGCCCGATCCGGTGCGCGCTCAGGTCCCGCTCGCGCTCACCTTCCACACCGATCGGGTCGGTGACGTGAAGCGTGAGGTCCTCCTGGATCTGGTGCTCGCCGGGGAGAAGGAGCACGCGGCCTGGCGGGTCGCCTGGAAGACCGAGGACATCCTGCCCAGGCTTTCGGCCGGCCGGCTGGTACGGATGACGCGGCTTTCCACCAGCCGCGGCCGCATCATCGCGCGCGACGGGACCGAGCTCGCCACGTTCGTTGACGCCACGGTCGTGGGGGTCGTCCCCGGACAGGTCCGGAGCGAGGCCGGCATGCTCGCCAGCCTGTCCGCGATCCTCGGCCTGAAGGCGGAAGAGATCAAGGCGAAGTACGCCCAGCCCTGGGTGCGACCGGACAGCTTCGTGCCGATCAAGAGCCTGGCCGACGCCGCCGCCGTCACGCTGCGCCCGCGCCTGTCGGTCATCGAAGGAGTGCAGCTCCAACCGGCGCGCGTGCGGAGCTATCCGACCGGCCTCGCCGCGCAGCTGATCGGATTCATCGGGGAGGCGAGCGAGGCGGAGGTCGCCGCGCGCTCCGGCCGCGGCTTCGCCGCCGGCGATCTCATCGGCAAGAATGGCCTCGAGGCCTCGCTTGACGCCACCCTCGGGGGAAGCTTCGGCTGGCGCCTGGCCATCGTCGAGTCCGACGAGCGGCCGGTCGAGACCCTGGGCGAGACCGCCCCTGTGCCGGGGCAGGACGCCGTCCTCGCGCTCGATCCGGTCCTGCAGCTCGCGGCCGAGAAGGCCCTCGGCGATCAGAAGGGCGCGGTCGTGGCCGAGGATCCCTGGACCGGTGAGATCCAGGCGATCGCCAGCCGGCCCTCCTTCGACCCGAACCTCTTTGTCAGCGGTGACAGCGCGGCGATCGCCAAGCTGAACGCCGATCCGAAGAAGCCGATGTTCGATCGGGCGACCTTTGGCCAGTACCCGACCGGCTCGTCATTCAAGCCGATCACCGCCGCCGCGGCGCTCCGTGAGGGCCTGTACCGGTCGGGCGAGCGGGTCGATTGCCCGGCGCGCTGGACCGGGTACGGCCCGCAGTGGGTCCAGCTGAACCACGAGACGAGCGATCTGGGTCCGATCGATCTGCGGATCGCGCTCGCGCGCTCCTGCAACTCGTTCTTCTACACCCTGGGCCAACGACTGAATGACAAGGATCCGGAGCTGCTACCGGATACGGCGAAGAGCTTCGGACTTGGCCGCGCGACCGACATCGAGTTCGTGTTCGAGGCCCCGGGCAACGTGCCGAGCAAGGCGGCGCGCACCGCGAAGGGACAGATCTGGAATCCGGGCGATGCCACCAATCTCGCGATCGGCCAGGGCGACCTGCTGGCCACCCCGCTCCAGATGGCGAACTACACCGCCGCGCTCGCGAATGATGGCGTCGTCTGGAAGCCGCGCCTGGTCCTCGAGTTCCGCCAGCGGGACGGGACGAGCGTGAAGAAGTTCGATCAGGCCAGGGCGGGCGTGGCGAAGACGACCCCGGCGGATCTGTCGGTCATCCGGGACGGGATGCGCGCCGTCGTGACCGATCCGAACGGCACGGTCTACTTCAAGTTCCTCGGATTCCAGACCGCGGTGGCCGGGAAGTCGGGCACCGCCGAGACCCCCTCCGGAAACCCCGATGCCTGGTTCATCTCGTTCGCGCCCTTCGATCGCCCGACGCTGGCGGTGGTGACCCTGTTCGAGGAAAAGCCGGGCCTGCTCGGCTCCCAGGACGCCGCGGCCGCCACACGGCAGGTGCTCGCGGCCCGCTTCGGGGGAACGCCGTAGCCTTGACCCATCCCATCATCTGAGCAGCCCACCACGCTCCGCCTGCCCAACGGCCTGGTGATCCACGCCCTCGAGGCGCGGCACGCGCCGGTGATCTCGCTCTGGGTCTGGTATCACGTCGGCGGCCGGAACGAGGTTCCCGGGACGACCGGGATGTCGCACTTTCTCGAGCACCTGCTGTTCAAGGGCACGCCGGCGCACCCCAAGGGGGACCTCGACCGCCTCCTGGCGCGGTACGGCGCGCAGTGGAACGCCTTCACCAACGAGGACGTGACCTGCTACTTCGAGACGGTCCCGCGCGATCACTACGGCACCGCCCTCGAGCTCGAGGCCGATCGGATGCGGAACTGCCTCATCGACAACGGCGAGACCGAGGCCGAGCGGACGGTCATCGTGAGCGAGCGCGAAGGCTACGAGAACGATCCGTCCTTCCTGCTCGGAGAGGCGGCCCAAGCGGTCGCCTTCGACCGCCA
Organism: Saccharimonadales bacterium (SeqCode); assembly: GCA_035525465.1. Taxonomy (GTDB): domain Bacteria; phylum Chloroflexota; class Limnocylindria; order P2-11E; family P2-11E; genus UBA4735. The sequence goes on along the minus strand of DATLEG010000322.1, from coordinate 32 downwards.
CCCCTACGGGCAGGGGGTCATCGGGAGCAAGG
>DATLEG010000321.1:0-2949 GCA_035525465.1 Saccharimonadales bacterium (SeqCode) | reverse complement strand
TGATGATCTCGCGGACCTTCTCGGGCGTGACGACGACCTCCTGGCCCTTCGACATGGCCTCGGCGATCTCCTCGACCGTGGGCTCGCGGCCCAGCTCCTGGAGGAGCTGGCGCGAGACGCGGATCAAGCGGTTGATCGTCTCGACCATGTGGACCGGGATACGGATCGTGCGGGCCTGATCGGCGATGGCGCGGGTGATCGCCTGGCGGATCCACCAGGTCGCGTAGGTCGAGAACTTGTAGCCCTTGCGGTAGTCGAACTTCTCGACCGCGCGGATAAGGCCGATGTTCCCCTCCTGGATGAGGTCCAGGAAGCTCATGCCGCGGCCGATGTACTTCTTCGCGATCGAGACGACCAGCCGGAGGTTGGCCTCGGTGAGGTTGTGCCGCGCGTCATCCCCCTTCTGGATGAGCTCGTCAGCCAGACGGCGCAGTCCACGCTGCTCGTCCGCGTCGTCGTACACGAGGGCGTTGAGGTACTTCACCATGATCGTCCGCAGCTCTTGGCCCAGCATCACGAGCTCGCCAAGACGCTCGGCTCCCTCTGCCGGTCCGTGGATCTTCGAGTAGGCCGGGAGGATCCGGATCGTGAGCCGTTCGGGGTCGCGCTTGCTCATGTCGATGATCGCGACGAGCTCGTCGATGAGCACCTTGGCCTCGGTGGAGATCTCCTTGCTGTTCGCCTCGGCGTGCAGCGGCTCGCGGAGCTTCAGGAGGCGGTTCGTGAGCCGCTTGAGCTCCTTCCCGCCGTCGTCGTCGTTCACCGTCCGGCGGAGCGCCTTGTTGGTGAAGCGGGTCGCCTCGTCGACGAACTCCTTCGGACGGCCGAGCGCCATCCGCTTCTTCACCTCCACCCCCAGCTCGTACAGGTGGATGACCGAGAGGGCCGGCGATTCGAGGGCCATCTCGCCCAGCTCGATCGACTTGGCGAGGTTCACTTCCTCCTCGGCGGTGAGGAGCGGCACCTTGCCGATCTCCTTGAGGTACATCCGGACCGGGTCGTCGACGCTGATGAGGTCGCTCGCCAGGACCGTGGCGATCGAATCCTCGCGCTGGAGCTCCTCGGTTTCCTCTTCCTCTTCCTTGACCTGGGACCAGTTCGGGCCGCGCTCGGCCTCGAGGATCTCGATGTTGTTGTCATCCAGGGTGACGAGGAGCTCTTCGAGCTCGCCCGGCTCGGCATCCGGGATCGCCCGGACGAGGTCCTCCTGGGTGACGTAGCCCTGCTGCTTCCCCTTCGCGAGGAGCTTCTCGGCCTGCTCGCGATGCTCGGGGTGGATCCCGGTGCGCTCGGCCACGGTGGCCTTGGTGCCGGAATCCTTCTCTTTGGTCGCGCTCTTCGCTGCCATTCCTACTCCTGATCCACCTGACCGCCGGACCTACTCCTGCCCACTCCGAAGCATCGTGCGGCGCTCCCGAGTGCGCATGAGCTCGTCCAGATCGCTCGCCAGGCGGGCCACCTCGAGGTCGAGGTCACCCGCACCGGCATCCTGCCGCGCGAGACCGGCCCGGGCCTCGCCCAGCCGTCCCCGCAAGTTCGCTTCCCGGAGACGAAGCGCAAGGATCTCGATCTCCTGCCCTGGGACGACGCCTGGGCCTGGCTCCGGCGCATTCGCGCCGAGGGACGCCGCCGTGGCGGCGAGGTGAGCCGGCAAGCCAGCCGTCGATCGCCCGACCGAGCGCAGATGTTCATAGATCGCCCGGTGATCGGGATCGGCCAGGTCAGCGGGGTCGAGATCGGTGCGCGCAGCCTCCTCCGGGAATTGGACTAATTGTGCCATGAGGTAACGCTCCAGCGAAGGAATCTGTTTCCGGACCGCCTCGGGGATCGGCGCGGCCCCGGCGCCCCGGTCCGGCCGGCCGGGCGGATCCGGCCGCTCGGCGCCCTGGGGACGGATCCGGGCCGCGGCGGCCTGGGAGCGCAGCGCGGCCTGGTCGAGCCCCGTGGCGGCGCTCAGGGTCCCCAGATAGACCTCCCGGCGGATCGGATCGGGCTCGTCGGCCAGGAGCGGCAGGGTCTCCTCGAGGAAGCGGCGGCGGCCATCGGGGGTCGCCAGACGGTCGCGGCCGACCCGGTCCCGGACCTGGTCGATCACGAATTCGAGGAGCGGCTTCGCGCCGGTGACCAGCGCCCGCAGGCCGTCCGGATCGCGCCGGGCCATCTCGTCCGGATCGCTGCCCTCGGGGAGAACGGTGACGTAGACCTCGAGGCGGTAGGTGGTGTCCACCGTTCCCTTCCGGGACCGGCTGGCGGCGGGCTGGACGACCTTCAGCAGCTCCCGGCCGCGGGCTTCGGCCGAGCGCTGGCCGGCGGCGTCACCATCGAACGCCACGATCGCCCGGTCGATGTGCAGGTCATCCAGCAGCCGGTACTGATCCTGGGTCAGGGCGGTCCCCATCGAGGCGACGACGTTGGCGAAGCCGGCCTGATGAGCGGCGATCGCGTCGAAGTAGCCCTCCACGATCACCGCTTCGCTCCCCTTGCGGATCGCGGCCTTCGCGACATCGAGGCCGTACAGGGTCGCGCTCTTGCTGAACAGCGCGGTCTGCGGCGAGTTGATGTATTTCCCACGCTGATCTTCCCGCATCGCCCGGCCGCCGAACGCGATGATCCGGCCGCGACCGTCGCGAATGGGGACGATGAGGCGGTCGCGGAACCGGTCGATCAGCGCGCGATCGGTCTCCACGACCAGACCGGTCGCGACGATCTCGGTGTCGGCGTGACCCTTCTTGCGCAGATACCCGAGCAGGCCGTCGGTCAGGTCGGGCGCGTAGCCGATGCCGAACCGTTCCACCGCCTCCGCGGCGATCCCGCGCTCGGCGACATACGCGGCCGCGGCCTTCCCCTTGTCGGTGCCGCGCAGCGCCTGCCGGAAATAGAAATGCGCGGCGTCGTGAGCCGCGAGCAGGCGCTTCTCGCGCTCCCGCTCTCCCGGAGGCTTCCCGCCGG
>DATLEG010000320.1:0-9274 GCA_035525465.1 Saccharimonadales bacterium (SeqCode) | reverse complement strand
TGCGACGCCTGGCTCACCGCGCTCGCGCGGTACGGCCGCCTCGGCCTGGCCGAGGTCCTTGCCCCGTCGATCGAGCTCTGCGACGGCTTCCCGGTCTTTCCGCGTCTGGCGATCGCGATCGAGCGACTCCAGGCGCGGCTGCGCCGCTGGCCGGCCAGCGCGGCGATCTTCCTGCCGCGGGGCCGCGTGCCGCGGGTCGGTGAGCTCCTCGTCCAGCGCGACCTCGGGAACCTGTTCCGGCGCCTGGTCGCGATCGAGTCGGCGCACGCCGGCCGGGGCCGCGAAGCGGGGATCATGGCCGCGCGCGACGCGATCTACACCGGGGACATCGCGCGCGAGATCGTGACGTTCATGCAGCGGCAGGGTGGCGCGATCTCAGCCGAGGACCTCGCGGGCTATCGGGTCCAGGTGTCGGAGCCGGTCCATTCGACCTACCGGGGGATCGATGTCTATGCCTGCGGCCCCTGGTCGCAGGGCCCGTTGGTACCGATGACCCTCAGCCTCCTGGAGGGATCCGATATCGGGTCGCTCGGACCGGGGTCGCTTGGCTTCCTCCACCGCTACACCGAGGCAATGAAGCTGGCCTGCGCGGATCGTGAAGGGTTCTTCGGCGATCCCGACCAGGTGGATGTGCCGATCAAGGGCCTCATGAGCAGGGAGTACGCGGACGAGCGCCGGAAGCTCATCCGCGACGACCGGGCCTGGCCGGCCCTGCCCCCGCCAGGGGATCCGTGGCGGCACGAAGGCCGCCGCGGTCCGGCGGGGTACGTCCCGCGGCCGGCGAGCGGGACCGGTGCGCCGGACACCTCGTACGTGTGCGCGATGGATGCGGAAGGCAATGCCTTCTCGGCCACGCCGTCCGATCCGGGTCTGGGGGCCCCGGTCGTTGATGGGCTTGGGATGATCGTGTCGACCCGCGGTGCGCAGCTCTGGACCACACCGGGGCATCCCTCGGCGATCGCCCCCGGAAAGCGGCCTCGGCTCACGCCGAATCCGGCGCTCCTGATGCGGGACGGCGCGGCGCTCATGCCGTTCGGCTGCCCGGGCGAGGATGCTCAGTGCCAGGCGATGGTCCAGGTCGTCTGCAATGTCGTGGATTTCGGGATGAACCTCCAGGCCGCGATCGAGGCACCGCGGGTCATCTCCCGCAGCTTCCCCTGGTCGTTCCATCCGCATGCCTACGAGCCCGGCATCCTCGCGGTCGAGGGCCGGATCCACCGGAGTGTCCGCGATGGCCTTGCCGCGCTCGGCCACGGGATCGTCGACCTGCCGGACTTCACCCCAGCGGCCGCCGGGGTCTGCGCGATCCGCAAGCTCGATACCGGCGCCCTCGAAGGCGGCGCGGACCCCCGGCGCGAGAGCTATGCGGTCGGCTGGTGATGAAAGAGGGAGCGGCGATGGACACGGACGCCCAGATCCAGCACTGGCGCGACGAGTTCCCGATCACCGAACGGCTCATCTATCTGAACAACTGCTCGCTCACCCCGCTGCCCAAACGCGGGGCCACGGCCCTCGCGGAGTTCGCGCGCACCTGGACCGAGCTTGGCGGCAGGGCCTGGTTCGACCATTGGGTCGGGGTCCTCGACGCCCTGCGCGGCGAGTTCGCACAGGTGCTCGGCGCGGACACCGACGAGATCGCGCTCGAACCGACGGCCTCAGCGGCGCTCGTCACCATCGCGTCGACGTTCGACTATTCCAAGCGCAACAAGATCGTCATCGCCGACATCGATTTCCCCACCGACGGGCACACCTGGCTGGCCCTCGAGCGCCAGGGTGTCGAAGTGGAGTTCGTGCGCAGCCCTGACCGCGCGACCGTGCCCCTCGAGCTCTTCGAGCGAGCGGTCGATGACCGCACCGCGCTCGTCTGCACCGGCCACGTCTACTACACGAGCGGCTCGATCCAGGACGTCGGCGCGCTTGCCCAGATCTGCCACCGGCGCGGTGCGGCGCTCGTCGTGGACGGCTACCAATCGATCGGCGCGTTCCCCTTCGACGTGCATGCTTCGAACGTCGACTTCCTGGTGGGCGGCACGCTGAAGTGGCTGATGGGCGGCCCCGGCATGGCCTTCCTCTACGCCCGCCGGGACCGCATCGCCGCCGCGCACCCGACCGCGCTCGGCTGGTGGGCGATGGCCGATCCGTTCACCTTCGACGTCGAGCACATCGACCTGGCGTCGACGGCCCGCCGCTTCGAGTACGGGACGCCCGCGGTCGCCGCGGCCTACACCGCGCGCGCCGGCCTCGCCCTTCTGGCCGAGGTCGGCATCGACACGATCCGCCGCCGCCACATCGAGCTGTCGCAGCAGCTCGTGCGCGGCGCGCAGGAGCAGGGCTGGGAGCTCCGCTGTCCGGTGGATCCGGCGAAGCGGACGCCGATCGTGACCCTGGCGCATCCGGATCCGGCCCGGGCCGTGGCGGCGTTGCGGGCCGCTGGCTGCATCACCGACTACCGGCCGGGGATCATCCGTCTGTCGCCGCACCACTTCAACACCGCCGCGGAGATCGAGCGCACGCTCGAGCTGCTCGCGAAGGTACGCGAGGCGATCCCCGTCGCCTAACGAGCTCCGGCGCCGCGGATCGCCCCGACCGCGGCGACGAGGTCCCCAGCGGCGCCGCCCGCATCCGGTGTGGCCCCGGAGGCAAGGCGCTCGCCAGCCAGGACGTGCTCGGTCAGGCGCGCGGCCGGGATGAGCGGGTCGGCGAAGTTCGCCGGATCCTGGTCCACGCCGTGCTCGTCGCGGATCTGGCGCCGCGTCTCGGCCCAACGGACGATCACGTCGCGGTCGGCGAGCGGGAGCGCGGCATACGCGGCGAGGTCGTTCAGGGCGGCCCGATATGGCGCGAGGCGGCGCTGTTCGGTCCCGCGGGGATGCTGGACCGCCAGCGCGATCTCCTTTGGCCCGATGCCGCCACGCTCATCTTCCATCCGGGCCTCATGCTAGGTGCGTGCCGCCGCCCGGATTCTCCGCCGCCACCGCGCTCGATGCCCTGCGTGCCGGGACGCCGCTGCAGGAGATCGCCGACAGCCAGCCGACCGAGCGGATCGTCGGAGCGGTCCGCGATGCCCTCACCGGCCTTCGACTGGGCATCTTGGCGACCGACGAGCCCGGGCTGCGGAGGATCGCCGGGCTCGACTCGTGGTCCATCGCGATGCTCATCGGGCACGCCCTGCTCTGGGACGCTGCCGCGCACCGCATCGCCCGCTCGCTCGCGCGAGGCGAGCTGCCCGAGGCCGGTGCGCAGCCGTACGGCGAGCCGGGACCAGAGCGTGCCACTCGCGAGGACCTGCTCGATGGGGTCGCGTCAGCCGAGGGACGCCTCGCCGAGACCCGCGTGCTTGCGTCGGGCGGTGGGACATTCGCGCACACCGAGCTCGGCCCGCTCGATGCCCGCGGGTGGCTGCTGTTCATCGCGATCCATGATGCGGCGCATCTGCACCAGGCAGCCGCGATCGTGCGGGCGCGATAGCGGTGGCGCCGATGGAGGATTCCGCCGCCGAGCGCGATGTGCTCGTGTTGGCGAAGACGATCGCCGCTGACCAGTTCCCGGTCGAGCGCCCCGCGGTGCTCGGGGTGGATCGCGAATCCGGCCGCCTGGAGCGACTCTCGCCGTTCCCCTGGAAGAACACCGACACCGACCCGCCCATCCTGCGCTGGTCGTGGATCCACCTGCGGACCGCGCCGGCCGAGCGCGATCCGCGCCCGGAGTCACGGAACGTGGAGGGCGAGATCGTCGCGACGGCCTACCTGGACCCGAAGGATGCCTGGCGGCTGCGCTGGCCCTTCGTCCGCCCGCACCTGCGCGGCTCGCTCGAAGCGCTGGGCGAGCTCGCCCGGGAGGGCGTCTCGACGATCGGCTTCATCCGACCGAAGCCCACCGCCGACATCCTCCAGCTGCCGCTCCGGCTGCGCTTCGGCTGCGACAGCGACGAATGCAACACGGTCCACGAGCTGCCGGTCCTCGACTGGGAGCTGCATGAGATGGCCCGGATCAGCCGGGAGCGCTACGGCGCCCAGTGGGCGACGAAGTTCCGTGAGACCTGGGGCCGTGGACTGTTCGAGAAGTACGACGTGCATCTGCTCCTCTCGTCGTACGCCCAGTCACCGGCGAAGTTCTACGTCGCCGGCCTCTTCTACCCACCGAAAGCACCCGAGGACGCCCACCAGCACGCCCATCACCTGGCCCACCGCGAGCATGCGAACGGCGAAGAGGAGCGCCCCGGGTAGCGCTACAGCTTGTGCGCGAACTCCCGTGGGACGTCGGTGCGCTCGGTCCCGAGCTCGCTCGCTTTGCCGTGATGGCCATGGGGGTAGATCCGCAGCAGCAGGTAGGTGCCGGTGACCGGGTCCTCGGTGCGCTCGATGACCAGCGAGGGCCCCCAGCGCGAATCGAAGCTGTCCCCGGCCTTCGGCTTGGGCGCTCCGGGGTCAAAGCCCTCGCGATCCCATTGCAGCACCGCGTAGCCGCGCACGACGCGCTCCTCGTCCCCGCCCTCGTCAGGCCGCCAGGTGTGTGCCCCGGCGTGCTGGCGCTGGCAGACCGCGGGTGAGCCGGAAAAGATCGTGACCCACTTGTGGACATCGGCATCCTTGGACTGCGCGCCCTGCGGGTACGCGTCGCGGTGCAGGGTCTCGCCGTTGGTGCAGAGGTACGAGAAGAGCACGAGCGCATTATGAAGCGATGGACGGATCGCTGATCGACGCGGCGGGGCTGCGCCTCCGCGTTCTCGAGATCGGCGCGGGCCCGCTCCCGCCGGTCCTGCTGGTCCACGGGGTCGGCGGCTGGGCCGAGAACTGGGCCGAGGTCATGCCGCTGCTCGCCGCGGACGGCCGGAGGGTGGTCGCGTTCGACCTCCCCGGATTCGGCGACAGTGAGCGGCCGGCGTCGCCGGACTACTTCGGAGAGCCGTCGTTCTACGCGACGATCGTCGATGCGGTGCGCGCGCGGCTCGGCCTGGAGCGGCCCCACCTCATCGGGCACTCCCTGGGTGGCGGGATCGCGTTCGTGAGCGCGGTCTCGCATCCGGACCGATACCGCTCGCTCACCCTCGCCGCTCCGGGGGGGCTGGGAAGCGACATCGCGCTGTTCCTGCGGCTCATGAGCCTGCCCGGCGCCTTCCTCGTCGCCGGCCGCGGGGATCCGCGCAAGAAGGCCCGGCACCTCGTTCGCACCTGCTTCGTCGACGGAACACGCGTGCCACCCCATCTGCTCAGCGAGGCCGAGCGCTATGCCGGGACCTATCACGAGTCACTCCGGGTGATGCGCGCGGTCGCCACGATGCGCGGCCTCAGACCCGCGGTGCGCCAGCGCTGGATCACCCGCTCGTCTGAGTACCGCGGTCCCGCGCTGATCGTCTGGGGGCGCGGGGACGCCGTCGTCCCGAACGATCATGCCGCCGCGGCGGCCGCCGTGCTTCCGCAGGCTGCGCTCGAGCTCATCGATGGCGCCGGCCATCTCGTCATGTCCGAGCGTCCGGAGGAGTTCGCGGCCGTCGTCAGGCCGTTCCTCCAGCGTGCCGAACGGGGCACGGGTCCCGCTCGTACCATGGGCCGCGACGTGACAGATGGTGGGGCAGATGAAGACCCGTAGCCGTTCCTTCGCCGGAGTCACCACCCCGACCGCGCACCTCCAGCTCTCGGCCGAGGACATCGTCAAGGACTACCGCCTCGCGTTCCGTAGCCGGGTGGCGAGCGTTTCCGGCCGGCGGGAGGTGCTCACCGGAAAGGCTCCATTCGGCATCTTCGGTGACGGCAAAGAGGTCGCCCAGCTGGCCATGGCGAAGGCCTTCCGCCCGGGCGACTGGCGCTCCGGCTATTACCGCGATCAGACGTTCATGTTCGCCACCGGGATGTCCGACCTGCCGCAGTTCTTCGCGCAGCTCTATACGAATACCGACGTCAGCGCGGATCCGGCTTCCGCGGGCCGGCAGATGGTGAGCCATTTCGCCACCCGCACGCTCACCGCCGACGGGCGGTGGTCGAACGTCGGTGCGGCGATGCAGTCCTCGTCCGACCTCTCGCCCGTCGCGGCGCACATGCCGCGCCTCCTCGGCCTGGCCTATGCCTCGAAGCTCTACCGCGATCCTGCGCTCCACGACGCGGCCGACGGTTTCTCGCGGAATGGCGAAGAGATCGCCTTTGGGACGATCGGGAACGCCGGCACGAGTGAGGGGCTGTTCTGGGAGACGATGAACGCCGCCGGGGTCCTTCAGGTGCCGCTCATCGTCTCCGTCTGGGACGACGGCTACGGCATCTCGGTGCCCAGCGAGCTGCAGACCGTGAAGAGCTCGATCTCGGCGGCCCTCGCCGGCTTTGCCCGCGACGGATCGTCGCCGGGCTTCGAGATCCGGGTCGTGAAGGGCTGGGACTACGTCGCGCTGTGCGACACCTACGTCAGCCTTGCCGCGCAGGTCCGGCGCGACCATGTCCCGGCGCTGGTCCACGTGACCGAGATGACGCAGCCACAGGGTCACTCCACGAGCGGAAGCCACGAGCGCTACAAGAGCAAGGAGCGGCTCGCGTTCGAGACGACGGGCGATCCGATCACGAAGATGCGGGACTGGATGATCCGCGAGGAGGTCGCCACCGCGGATGAGCTCCGGGCCCATGAGCGCGAGGACCGCGCCACCGTCGAGGAGATCCGTGTCGCGGCCTGGGAGGCCTACCAGACCCCGATCCGCGAGGAGCTCGCCACGGCCCGCGCGCTCATCGAGCGCGCCGCGGCCGAGATCACGGACGCCGGACTCACGCCGCTCGTTGCCGAGGTCGCTGATCCCGAAGAGACCACCCGCCGGGTCATCGGGTCCGCCCTGTCCCGCGCGGCCTTCGCCGTCCGTGGCCGCGATGAAGCGATCGCCGGCGAGCTGCGGGCCGCCGCCGCGGACTACCGCGCCGAGAACGATGATCGCTATGGCGCGCATCTGTACAGCGTCTCGAGCGAGTCGCCGCTCCGGGTCTCGCCGGTCGAGCCGGTGTACTCAGAACGCTCAGAGACCGTGGATGGCCGGATCGTGCTGCTCCGGAACTTCGACGTCTCGTTCGCCCGCGATCCACGGCTCTTCGTCATCGGCGAGGATGTCGGAAAGCTCGGCGATGTGAACCTCGTCTTCGAGGGACTGCAGGCGAAATACGGCGACCGCCGGTTCACCGACACCGGGATCCGCGAGGCCACGATCCTGGGGCAGGGGATCGGTGCGGCGCTCCGCGGCCTCCGGCCGATCGTCGACATCCAATATCTGGACTACTTGCTGTACGCCCTGCAGCTCGCGTCGGACGACCTCGCCACGCTGCGCTACCGGACCGCCGGGGGGCAGAAGGCGCCGGTCGTCATCCGCACCAAGGGACATCGGCTTCAGGGCATCTGGCACACCGGATCGCCGATGTCGGTGGTGGTGAATGCGCTGCGCGGCATCTACGTCGCCGTGCCGCGGAACATGGTGCAGGCCGCCGGGTTCTACAACACGTTCTTCCGCTCCGACGATCCCGCTATCGTCGTCGAGGTCCTGAACGGCTATCGGCTCAAGGAAGAGGTGCCCGATAACCTCGGCGAGTTCTGCCTTCCCCTCGGCGTGCCCGAGGTGATCCGGGAGGGAAGCGATTGCACGGTGGTGACCTACGGGGCGTGTTGCCGGATCGCGCAGGATGCCGCGGCAGTCCTGGAGCCGGCCGGCATCTCGATCGAGATCATCGATGTGCGCACGCTCAATCCCTTCGACATCGGTCACCTCATCGTCGGCTCGCTGCGCCGGACGGGTGCTCTCCTGGTGATGGACGAGGACGTCCCGGGGGGCGCGTCGGCGTTCATCCTTCAGCAGATCCTGGAAGTCCAATCCGGCTTCGAATACCTCGACGCGACCCCGCGCACGTTGACCTCCACCGAGAATCGCGCTCCGGTCGGCCCGGACGGGGACTATTTCTGCAAACCGAACCGCGAGCAGGTCGTCGCCGCGGTCTATGGGCTGATGCGCGAACGCCGTCCCGACGAATTCCCGAGTCTGGGGCCCGACGGGGCGTGACCGAGAAGAGCAACGTCCAGGCCGTCCACGACACGCTCCTCGAGGAGTTCCGGCGGGACCAGCGGCTCATCATCCTGGGTGAGGACGTCGGCGTCCGCGGCGGGGTCTTTCGCGTCACCGACGGGTTCATCGAGGAATTCGGGCCGGATCGGGTCATCGATATGCCGCTCGCCGAGTCGGCGATCGTGGGGGTCGCCATCGGCGCCGCGATCGCCGGGCTCATCCCGATCGCCGAGATGCAGTTCGCCGACTTCAGCGCGCCGGCATTCGAGCAGATCGTCGATGAGGCCGCGCGGATCCGCTATCGCTCCAATGGCCAGTGGGGCGTCCCGCTGGTCATCCGGATGCCCTGGGGCGCCGGGGTGCATGGCGCGCTCTATCACTCCCAGTCGCTCGAGGCGTTCTACGCCCACGTTCCCGGTCTCAAGGTCGTCGTGCCGAGCACCCCCCGGGACATCACCGGGATGCTTCGCTCGGCGATCCGCGATCCTGACCCGGTCATCTTCCTCGAGCACAAGGCGACCTACCGCGCGGTGAAGGGCGAGGTCCCGGACGGGGATTTCACGATCCCGCTCGGGCCGGCCGAGGTGAAGCGTGCCGGGACCGACCTCACGGTCTACGCCTATGGGCTGATGCTCCACCGCTGCCTGGCCGCCGCCGAGGCGCTCGCGGGGGAGGGCATCTCGGTGAACGTGGTCGACGTCCGGAGCCTCCGGCCGCTCGATGGCGACACGATCCTGCGCGAGGCACGGCGCACCGGAAAGTGCCTCGTGGTCTATGAGGACAACCGCCTGTTCGGCGCGGGGGCGGAGATCTGCGCGATGATCGCCGAGGAGGCCTTCGACGCGCTCGATGCTCCGGTGATGCGGCTCGCAGGCCCGGAAAGCCCGGCGACACCGTTCAACGCGGTCCAGGAAGACGCCTTCCTGCCGAACGCGGACAATATCGCTGTGAAGATGCGCGCGCTCGCGGCGTACTAGGACACGGGGGGACAGATGGGAACGTTCGAGCTGAAGATGCCGAAGCTGGGTGAGTCGGTCACCGAGGGGACGATCGGCAAATGGCTGAAGCAGCCGGGCGACGCGGTGGAGAAGTACGACCTCATCGTCGAGGTCCAGACGGACAAGGTGAACACCGAGATCCCGTCTCCGGTGGCGGGGACGTTGCGCGAGGTCAAGGTGGCTGAGGGCGACACCGTGCCGATCGGGGCGCTGCTCGCTGTGTTCGAGACTGAGGCTGCGACTTCCGAAGGTGCGTCCG
>DATLEG010000319.1:0-6569 GCA_035525465.1 Saccharimonadales bacterium (SeqCode) | reverse complement strand
CGGGCAGGGAGCGCGGCGCGGCGGATGCGCCGCCGACGCACGTAGCCCCGGCCTTCGTTCGATGGAGCGATAGCGTCGGCGATGAGGAACGCCGCGGCGCGGGCATGCTCGGCGACGACCCGCATCGAGACATCACGGGCCTCATCCTCGCCGTACCGGTGGCCGGACAACGACTCGATCTTGCGGATCATCGGCTGGAAGAGATCGGTCCTGAACGTGTCGGTCACACCCTGCAGGACCTGGGAGGTCCGCTCCAGACCGGCACCGGTGTCGATGTTCCGCTTCGCCAGGGGCGTGAGGGTCCCGTCCTCCTTGCGATCGTATTGCTGGAAGACGAAATTCCAGATCTCGAGGTAGCGGCCGCAGTCCTCGCCCGGGTCGCAGACATGCGGGGCCACATTCGGCTGTGGACCCCGATCGACGAAGACCTCGCTGCACGGCCCGCACAGGCCGGTCGGCCCGGGTGACCAGAAGTTCGTGTCGTCCCCCTTGGCGAGGTTCCCGAGACGGAAGACCTTTGACGGAGGAAGGAGGGCGAGCTCCTTGGTCCAGATGTCGAAGGCCTCCTCATCGTCGAAATAGACCGTGGCGACCAGGATGCTCGGATCGATCTCGAAGCGCTCGGTGAGCAGCTCCCAGCCCCACTGGATCGCCTCCTTCTTCCAGTAGTCACCGATCCCGAAGTTGCCGAGCATCTCGAAGAAGGTGTTGTGGTACGTGTCGAACCCGACGACGTCGAGGTCGGTGGTCCGGAAGCATTTCTGGACGGTGACGATCCGCTTCGCCGGCGCCTGCTTCTTCCCCAGGAAATACGGCACGATCGGCTGCATCCCGGCACTGGTGAACAGGACGCTCGGATCGTCCTTCAGGACGAGCGGGGCGCTGGGCAGGCGGTGATGCCCCTTCTCTTCGAAGAACTTGATGAAACGCTCGCGGATCGTCGCGCTGTCCATCGCCCCTCCGAAACGAAGAACGCGGTCCGGCGACCGTCGGTCGTCTTCCCGCGTTCCCCGCCTGAAAGGATAGCGAAGGTCAGACCTTGGGTGACCCGCTCCCGCCGCTGCTGCGTGCGCCCGTCGAGCCTGCGCCGGCCGCGCCCCCGGCGGACGTGCCACCGCTCGCCGCACCGCCGGTGCCGGCTCCGCTCTTGTCCCACTCGCGCTTGGCGTCGGAGATGACCTCGCGACCCTTGCTCTGGACGTCACCGGCCATCTTCTGGGCGATCCGCTGGAGATCGTCGGCCCGCTGCTTGAGGTCGTCCGCGCGCTGACGCAGCTCGTCGCCACCCATGCCGACCTTCGGTCCGTACACGAGCGCGCCGACCGCGCCGATCACGAGTCCAAGGATGAATCCCACGGTGTTACCCCCTGAAGCGTTCTCGTATCGCCACCCCAAGTGTCGCAAGACTCGCGCCAATCACCGCGGGGAGGAGCTGCGCCTCCCCCAAAAGGCCGGTCCGGGCCCCGCTGAGCTCGCCCACCGCCTGGGCGGCAAGGACCGCGGCGAAGGCGAGCAGCCAGGCCGGCCCGATCGCCCGCGGCCGACCGAGCGCGGCCCGCAGTCCCGCGGGGACGCCGAGCGCGATGAGCAGCAGCGGGACGAGCGGCGGGGGCATCTAGCCGCGCCCGATCCCGCGCGCCTGGCGGGGCGCAGGCGCGCGGCTTTCGCGCGCGGGCAGCGCGAACAAGGTCACCGCGCCGCTCGCGCGGGCGATCGCCGGACGGAGGTCGCCGAGCGGGAGGCGCACCAGCGCGGCGTAGGCGAAGAGCGGAGCGAGGAAGAAATAGGAGAACAGGCTGCGCCGCGCCAGGAACAGCGGCAGCACGGCGAGTGCGACCCCGAGCTCCGGGCTGCTGTGCCGGGTCCGCCAGGCGACCACGAGCACCGCGACCCCCGCGGCGGCCTCGAGCGCGGCGTAGACCGCCGACGGCCAGAGCGGCAGCACGCCGTTCGTCGCGAGGAAGATCAGTCCGGCGCCACGTGGGAACGACGGTGCGGTGAGCGGAGCGAGCACCCCGGCCAGCCAGGCGCCGCCGTCGTGAAGGACGAACGGAAGGTTCGCCAGCACGAAGATCCCGAGGCTCGCCACGGCCCGCTGGGCCGCGACCCGGGGTCCCTGCCTGGCGACCACGGCGATGAGATAGAACGGAACGAAGAACCAGGCGATCTGCTTGGTCGCCACCGCAAGCCCAAGGAGCAGCCCGCTCCAGCCCCGCTCGCGCCAGATCCAGGCCGCGACCAGCGGTAGCGCGTAGAGCAGGTCGGCGCTTCCGCCCACGGTGAACGCCTCCAGGCAGGCCGCGGCGAACAGGCCGGTCAGGGCGAAGGGCCGCAGGCCCGCCGGAGCCTTCGCGACGATGAGCCCCATCGCCCCGAGCAGACAGAGCAGGTAGAGGACGTTCGAGTCCCAGCCCAGCGCCACCCAGGGCGCGATGAGCACCACCGAGAGCGACGGGTAGGAGAGCCGGCCCTCGAACTCCACGTTGCCGGACGGATCGGCGGCCCGGGCGGACCAGGCCATATCGATCTCATCGTCGCTCGGGTAGACCGGTACCGCTGCGAACAGTCCGCGCTGCAACGGGGTGGTGCGGTCCCCGCCGATCCCCAGCGCCTCGAAGCAGGGAAACAGCCTGAGGTCGGTATAAGGATCACGCCCTTCAAGAAGCAATCGAGCGGCGCATTCATTCAGCGCGATCGCGTCGTTGTGATACGGGGTCCAGTCCGCGGAGTGCTGCCGTGGCGCCACGGCGAGCCAGGCCAGTCCGACGAGCGACATCGCCGAGACGGCGAGCCAGGTCGCCCGGTGGAGCCGGACATCCCGCGTCCGGGACGGTCTGACCGCCGCATCAGCGGTGCCGGTCCCCACGAGGGCGAAGACGAGCATCGCCAGACTGGCGATGACGGCGAGGACCACGACGATCGCGCCAAAGCGGTCCGGGGTGCGGATCACGATCGAGTTCACCAGGCCGGCGTAGTAGAGGGTCGCCCCGGCGAGCGCGACCGCGGCGACACGGATCAGCGCGCGCATCGCTCGTGTCGCACTCGTGTCGCGCGCCGGAGCTGCACGGCCATCCCGGCGCGGGACACTAGGCTGCCATGCGGACGACGCCGCCGCCGAGGACCTCGTCGCCGTCGTAGAGCACCGCCGCCTGACCGGGTGCGACGAGCGCGGGCTCGCGCAGGTCCACCCGAAGCCCGTCGCCGGTGACGGTCACCGTGCAGCCAAGCGCCGTCCCGCCGTAGCGGAGGCGCACCTGCGCGTCGAAGACCGCCGCCGGGGCGACGCCGGCGGTGAAGCTGACATCGCGAAGGAGATGGCTGGCCGCGGAGATCTCGCTGCGGGTGCCGACGATCGCCGCCCGGCGGTCCGGCTCGAGGCGGAGCACGTACAGACGCTCGCCGGTGGCGACCCCGACCCCCTGCCGCTGCCCCACCGTGAGCGCCCCGACCCCGGCATGCGTCCCGACCACGGTGCCGTCGGCGCGTTCGATCGGTCCGGGAATGAACGCCCCTGGTGCACGCTCGCGGACGAAGTCCCGGTAGTCGCCGCCGATGAAGCAGATGTCCATGCTGTCCGGTGCCATGGCGTTCGGCAGGCCGGCGGCGGCAGCGAGCCGCCGGGTCGCGGCCTTGTCGGCGAGCTCGCCGATCGGCAGCTCGAGGGCCCGCAGCTCCCGCTGCCCGAGGCCATAGAGCGCGTACGACTGATCCTTTGCGGCGTCGCGCGCGCGGAGGAGCCGCCGCCGGCCGTCGGGCGCGGTGTCGACCCGGGCGTAGTGGCCGGTCGCGAGCCGGGTCGCGCCGAACTTGTGCACCACGTCCCCCAACAGCGCCTCGAACTTCACGTACTGGTTGCAGGCGACGCAGGGATTGGGTGTTTCGCCGCTCGCGTAGGCCGACACGAATCGGTCCACGACCTCACGGCCGAAGACCTCCGCGTAGTCCAAGGCATAGAACGGGATCCCCAGGTGGGCCGCCGCCCGTCGTGCCTGCTCACCCGCCTCGTCGGTCCCGCAGCAGCGCGGGGCGTCGCCGGCGGTCTCGGCGGTGAGGCGCATCCAGACCCCGACCACATCCTCGCCGCGCTCGACCAGCAGCGCGGCGGCGAGCGACGAATCGACCCCGCCGCTCATCGCGACGAACACGCGGTCGCTCATCGCGGGCTCCCTGCGATGGCGGTGCTCCGCACCCGCGCATCGATGAGCGCCGCCCGCAGCGCGCCCACGGCCATGAGGGCACAGGCCTCTTTCCGCACCGGAAGGCCGCCGAGCACGCGGAGGATGTCCGGGGGCACGACACGCGCAGCCGCCTCGGTGGTCGCGCCGGTCACCAGCTCGGTGAGCACCGAGGCCGCGGCGATCGCCGCGGTGCAGCCGAAGGTGCGGAACCGCGCCTCCGCGATGCGGCCATCCCGGGTGCGCAGGGTGATCGTGGTGCGATCGCCGCAGGAAGGGTTCGCGTCGGCGCCCGTCCCATCCGGACCGTCCAGGGTGCCGACGTTGCGCGGAGCGGTGAAATGATCGATCGCCGCAGGGGTGTACGTGTCGCTCATGCGGTCACCGACGAGACCGCGCGGAGCCGGGCGACGATCGGGGGCAGGGCCGCGAGCAGCGCGTCGACCTCGGCCTCGGTCGTGCCGTGACCGACGCTGAGGCGCAGCGATCCCTGCGCGAGATCGCGGTCGAGGCCCAGGGCGAGGAGCACGTGCGACGGCTCGGTGCTGCCCGAGGTGCAGGCCGAGCCGCTGGATGCGGCGAACCCTGCGAGATCCAGGGCCACGATGAGCGCCTCCCCCTGCGTCCCCCGAAAGCAGAACGACGCGTTGTTCGGCAGCCGCTGCGAACGGTGCCCGGTGATCGCCACATCGGGGATCCGCGCGAGCACGCCGGCGATGAGCCGGTCCCGGAGCGCCGTTTGACGGACCGCCTCACGATCGCGCCGCGCGGCCGCAAGGCGCAGCGCGGCGCCCAGGCCGGCGATGCCGGCGACATTCTCGGTCCCGGGCCGCCGTCCCTTCTCCTGGCCGCCCCCCGTCTGCATGGTCGAGATCCGCGTTCCGGTGCGGACGTACAGCGCACCGACCCCCTTGGGCCCGTAGAACTTATGGGCGTTCACCGAGACCAGGTCCACCGGGATGCTTCGGACATCGAACGGGACCGCGCCGACGGTCTGGACCGCGTCGGAATGGAACGGGATCTCCCGCACGCGGCAGAGCGCCCCGATCTCGCTGATCGGCTGAAGCGTGCCGATCTCTTTGTTCCCGTGCATGACCGAGACGAGCGCCGTGCGGGTGTCGGCGACCGCCCCGACCGCCGCCGGGCTCACCCGCCCTTCCGGGTCGACGGGGAGGATGGTGAGCCGGACGTGCGCATGGGCCTCGAGGTCGCGCGCGGTGTCAAGCACCGCGTGGTGCTCGATCGCGGTCGTCACCAGGTGGTCCCGCTCCGACCGGGCCGCCTTCAGGACCCCGCGGATCGCGAGGTTATCGGCCTCGGTCCCGCCGGAGGTGAAGATGATCTCGCGTGCCTCGGCCCCGATCGCCGCGGCGACCTCGTCCCTGGCCTGGTCGACGACCGCGCGCGCCGCCCGTCCCTCGGCGTAGATCGACGACGGGTTCCCGGACACGTCGCGCAGCACGCGCGCCATGAGCTCGGCGACCTCGGGATCGAGCGGGGTCGTCGCGGCATGGTCCAGATACACGCGTTCCGCGATGGCCATGGCAAAAGTGTAGGTGCGGGCCTAGGCCGAGAGCTCCTCCCAGACCGCCAGGGAGATCTGGGCGATCGCCCGATCGTCGTCGAGATCGTCGCGGGGGAGCTCCCGGGCGCAGATCGCGATCGCGTAGGGGCCGCTCGGGGCATACACGAGGCCGACATCGTTCCGCAGGCGGCGATAGGACCCGGTCTTATGCGCGACGACGGTGCCCTTGGGGAGGAGCCCCGGAATGCGCGTCCCGGACTGGATCCGCTTCATCAGCTCCACGACCGCGGTGCAGCCGGACTCTCCCAGGATGGCGTTCGTGCCGATGAGCTCGAGCAGCCGGCAGAGGTCGGCCGGGGTCGCGCGATCGGCCTCCGCGGGGATCATCGACCGGCCGCCGCTGCCGACCGACAGGCGCAGCCGCTGCCGGAGCTCGTCATAGCCGCCCGGCTTCCGGTGGTCGAGGTCGACCAGCTCCATGAGCATCTCCCGGATGTCGAAGGGGATCCTGATGCTCCGGAGGCCATAGCGGTCCATCGCCTCCTCGACCCGAACCTTGGTCACCCGGTCGAGCAGCAGGTCGGTCGCGGTGTTGTCGCTCACGGTCATCATCAGGACGGCCAGGTCGCGAAGCGTCAGCGCGAGACCTGGATCGAGATATTGGAGCACTCCCGATCCGGCGACTCTGGTGTCCTCGCGGTATTCGACGCGCTCCGCCAGATCGATGCGGCCGGCCTGCGCCTCCTCGTACAACGTCACCAGGAGCGGCAGCTTGATCACCGACGCGGTCGGGAAGACCTCATCCTCCTGATACGCGAGGTGGCGGCCGGATCCGAGGTGCGTTGCGGAAACGCCGATGATCCCGCCGG
>DATLEG010000317.1:0-5673 GCA_035525465.1 Saccharimonadales bacterium (SeqCode) | reverse complement strand
CGGACGGAAGGGATCATCCCGGCGCTCGAGCCAGCCCACGCGATCGCCGACCTCACCGAGATCGCGCGCGAGCACGGGCGCGATCTCGACGTGCTGGTGTGCCTCTCCGGACGCGGCGACAAGGATCTGGAGACGGTGCTGGCGGCGCTCGGGCAGTGACCGTGACGGAGACCGGGGTGGACCGGATCGGCCGAGCCTTCGCCCGCGCGAAGGCGGAGCGGCGCATCGCGGTCGCCATCTATCTCACCGTCGGCTACCCGCGTCCGTCGGCGACGTCCGCGCTGCTGGAGGCGGCGCTCGACGGTGGCGCCGATGTCCTTGAGCTCGGCGTCCCGTTCAGCGACCCGCTGGCCGATGGGGCGACGGTGCAGCGGGCGAGCCAGGCCGCGCTGGAGCAGGGGACGACCCTCCGCGAGTGCATCGCCCAGGCACGGAGCATCGTGCGCGACCGGGACGCGACGGTGGTGCTCATGGGGTACGCGAATCCATTCATCCACCATGGGCTGCCGGCGTTCGCGCGGGACGCGGCGGAGGCCGGGATCGCCGGGGTCATCGTCCCCGATCTTCCGTTCGAGGAGAGCGCGGAGTTCGACGCCGTTCTCGCCCCGGCCGGACTCGCGCGGATCGATCTGTACGCGCCGACGACCCCGGATGCCCGGCTGGACCGGCTGCTTCCCGGCGCCCGCGGCTTCGTCTACTGCGTTTCGCTCACCGGCGTCACCGGCGCGCGGGCGGTGGTGGCGGGCGACGCCGGTGCGTTCGTCGCACGGGTGCGATCGCGGACCGCGTTGCCGATCGTGCTCGGCTTCGGGATCAGCACCGCGGCGCACGTGGCGGCGCTGCGCGGCATCGTTGACGGCGTGGCTGTCGGGAGCGCCGCGCTCGACGTCGTCACGGCCTCCGGCGATGATGGACCGGCGCGGCTCCGCGACTTCGTCCAGGGGCTGGTCGCGGCAGGGAGGCAGGAATGACGTCGCGCGGGATCCGAGGAGCCACGACCGTGACCGCGAATGATCGCCTCGAGATCGTGGCGCGAACGCGTGAGCTGCTCGAGGTCATCGTGCGGCTCAATGGGATCCGCAGCGAGGACGTCGCGAGCGTGTGGTTCACCGTCACCGACGATCTGGACGCGGAGTTCCCGGCGTTTGCCGCCCGCGAGCTCGGGTGGACCGACGTGCCGCTCATGTGCGGGAGAGAGATCCCGGTGCGGGGAGCGCTGCCGCGTTGCGTGCGGGTCCTCATCACCTGGAACACCGACAAGAGCCAGGCCGAGGTGCACCACGCCTTCCTGCACGAGGCCCAGGCGCTGCGGCCGGCCTGGGCGGTCGAGCCGTGACCCACGGCCTCGGGCGCCCCGTCCTGGTCGGGGCGCGCGCCTGATGCGGATCGGGATCGCCGGCCTCGGCCTCGTCGGCGGCTCGCTCGGCCTCGCGCTGCGCCTGCACCATGACGTCATCGCCTTCGATCCGGCCGGCACCGGGGAGATCGCCGCCGCGGAAGACCTCGCCGGGCTGCTGCCGGCGGAGCTGGTCATCATCGCGACGCCGCTCGACACGGTGGTGCCGACGCTCGCGGCACTGGCGCCGCTGGCCGGCACGGCCGTTCTGCTGGACGTCGGCAGCGTGAAGCGGGAGGTCGCGCGTTTCGCGGAAACGGCACCGGCGGCCGCTCGGATCGTGGGCGGCCATCCGATGGCCGGCTCGACGGTGAGCGGTCTCGGCGCCGCGCGGGCCGACCTGTTCACCGGACGGCCCTTTCTCCTCATCCCCACCGCCCGCTCGGACGATGCCGCGATGGCGCTGGCCGGAGAGATCGCCCGGGCCGTCGGCGCGGTACCGACCGTCCTCTCCGCCGAGCTGCACGATCGCGCCGTGGCCAGGCTCTCCGGGCTGCCGCTGCTCATCGCCCGTGCCCTGGCGACCGCCGGTGCGGAGTTCGCCGATCTTGCCGGCCCGGGCTTCACCGACATGACCCGACTCGCCGGGACGCCGAAGGCGTTGGCCGAAGCGATGCTCGCCGGGAACGCCGACCAGATCCGCGTGGCCCTCCGGGAGTTTCGGGTGACGCTGGATGCGGCGGAACGGGAGCTTGGCTAGCGGCCCAGCTCGCGCAGCATCGCGTAGAAGTCGGGAAAGGTCTTCGTCACCGTCTCGGCGCCGTCGATCGCCACTCCCGGGACCTGCAGGCCGAGGATGGAGAACGCCATCGCGATGCGGTGATCGCCGGCCGCGTCAACGACGCCGCCGCGAAGCGGGACCGGCTCGATCCGGATCGCATCGGCGTACGCGATCGCCCGGCCGCCGAGCGCGGTGATCGCTGCGGCCACCGCGGCGATGCGGTCGCTCTCCTGGCGCCGGGTGTGCGCGATGCCCCCGAGCTCGGTCGTCGTCTCCGCCTGGGTCGCCACCGCGGCGAGGGTGGGAAAGATGTCGGAGCAGTCGGCGACGTTCTCCCGGATCCCGTAGAGCGGCCCGACCCGGCTCACCGTGACGGTCCCGCGCCCGGCCGTGACCCGGCAGCCCATCCGCGCGAGGAGGGCGAAGGCCCGGGTGTCGCCCTGTGCGCCGTCGCGCAGGCGGCCGTCGACGTTGTCGATGGTCACCGTGCCGCCGAGGATCGCGGCCGCGCCGGCGGCGTAGGAGGCGGCGCTGGCGTCGCCGGGGATCGCGAGCGAACGCGCGCGCACCTTCTGCGGCGCGACCAGGAAGTGCCGCTCATCCGGGCGGTCCACCCGGACCCCCCGCGCCCGGAGTGCCGCGACGGTCAGCTCGAGGAACGGGGCCGAGACGACCGGACCGGTGATCTCGAGGGCGAGGCCATCGGTCATCCGCGGCGCCACCAGGAGGAGTGCCGATGCGAACTGGCTCGATTCATGGGCGGCGATGGCGATCCGGCCGCCACGGAGCGGTCCCCGCACCGTGAGTGGCAGCGCGTCGCGATCGATCGTCGCGCCGGCATCGCGCAGCGCCCGGACGAGCGCGCTGAGCGGGCGCTCGCGCAGCCGCTCGGAGCCGTCCATGGTCGCCGGCTCGGCCCCGAGGGCCGCGAGCGCCGTGACGAAGCGGGCGACCGTGCCGGCGTCCCTGGCCTGGACCGTGGCGACGGCCCGCGGCATGGCGATCCCCGGCCCGGTGACGGCGACGACGGTCCCGTGCTCGTCGGTCGTGTGGCCAAGGGCGAGCAGCGCCGCCTGCATCACCCGCACGTCGTCGCCGGGGTCAAGCGGTCCGAGGTCGAGCCGGGAGGTCCCGCTGGCGATGGCCGAGAGCACCAGCTCGCGATTGCCGATGCTCTTCGAGGCCGGCACCCGGACGTGCCGGTCCCGGACCGGGTGGCGCAGCGGGATGATCGGCAAGAGGGTCATCGGAAAGCCGATTATGTTCGAACCGCGCCACGGGGGATGATGTCCGGATGCTGCCGAAGCGCGGACAGATCATCGCGCTCGCCGTGGCGGTCCTGGCGGGCGCCTGCGGGACGGCGCCGGCCGCCGTCGCGCCATCCCCCTCCGCCCTGCCGCCGTCCGCGCCGCCGTCGACCACCCCCGCGCCCACACCCGTCGCCGTGGCGCTCGCGCTCTCTTCGGTGCGAGACCCGACCCAGGCGCCCCGCGGCCTGAACGGTCGCTGGACCGCGTCGGTCCCGGTGACCGAGGCGCGCGTCACAGTCACCCCGGCGGTCCCATTCTCCTGCGCGACGACCCGCGATCCCGACGGCCGCGCGGGCGGCTATGGCTGCGACGGTCTGCTCCCGCCGGCCACCGATATCCGGATCACCGTCGCGGTGACGGGCGGAAACGGGGCGACCGGGTCGGCGGTCCAGACGTTCCGCACCGTCGGCACGCGCCTGGTCGGCGTGCCGTGGTTCAGCGAGTTCGAGGACCCGGCGGGGGAACCGCTCGCCTGCGCGGCGGCGAGCGTCCGGATCATCCACGCCTTCACCACCGGGAAGGACCCGCTCACCGCGACGGCGCTCCTGGCACTCGGCCGGGCCGGAAACCGCAGCGCCGATCCGGGCCTTGATCCGGCGGCGATCGCGGCGCTGCTCACGCGCCTGGAGCCGACCGACCGGTATCACTACTACGGTTTCGCGACGAAAGACGAGGCGACCCGCGCGGCGGCCTACTGGCTCGCACGGAGCGCGAAGCCGGTGATCGTCATCTCGCTCGCCGGCCAACATGCCCCGGTGCTCATCGGATTCGAGGGGATCATCGGCACCCACGAGGGGGATCCGGCGAACATCGTGACGGCGGTCGTGATCGAGGATCCGCAGCGTGGAGACCTGCAGCCGGCGACCCAATCACGTCGACCGGACAAGCCGCGCTCGGTGGAATTCCAGACCGGCAAGCGGATCGGCCTGGCCGAGTGGAACAGCGATGAGTGGTGGCTGGGCTACGCCTATCAGGGCGTCATCCGGGTCTCCGACGGCTCGTACCAGGACATCGATCGGAGCGACGGTGTCTATCCGCGGCCGCATTGGGGCGGCGCTTTCGTGATCATCGTCGACGACGGCGACGCCGGCACCCCTCCCGACCGCGCCGGGCGGGTGCCGTTCCGCTAGGCGGGATCGAGGAGCTCAACGCAAGCTGCCGCTCTTCCACCGCTCCGCGATCGACCACAGGCCGGCCCAGATCGCGCTCCGCTCGGGCCCCGTGGGAGGACGTCCGGCCAGGCGGCGGAAGGTGAGGACCCCATGTGCGGCCAAGGCTCCCCAGGCCTTTGGCCGCCCGATGACGGTCGCCGTGATCAGGTCCGGACGCTCGATCGCCGTCTGCTCGATCGCCTCCCGCACCGACATCTGTCGAGCCTACCGGTGTCCGTAGGCGCGGCGCGTACGCTGGGCGGGCCGATGCTGCGCCTCGTCCGACCTGCCTTTGCGGCCCTGCTGATGCTCCTCGGTGTCGGAGGCACGCTCGCCGGGGCGTCCGCTCCGGCGGTCCTGGTCGGCCACATCAGCGGACCGATCGGTCCGATCACCGCGCGCTACGTCGAGCGGGTCATCGCCGACGGCGAATCCGGGGGTGCGGCAGCCGTCGTGTTCGTCATCGACACCCCCGGCGGGCTCATCGACTCGACCTACCGGATCACCACCGCGTTCCTCAACGCGCGCGTTCCGGTGCTCACCTATGTGGGCCCCTCAGGAGCGCATGCCGCGTCGGCGGGGACGTTCATCACCCTCGCCGGGCACGTCGCGGCGATGGCCCCGGCAACGAATATCGGGGCGGCGCATCCGGTGGACAGCTCCGGTGGGGACATCAAAGGTGACCTGCGCCTCAAGGCCGAGAACGATGCCGCGGCGCAGATCACCAAGATCGCCGCCGCTCGCGGCCGCAACGTCCAGTGGGCGGAGGACGCCGTCCGCAAGAGCGTGAGCATTCGCGACGACGAAGCGGTGCGCATCGGCGTCGTCGACTTCGTGGCGCGCGACCTCGCCGACCTCCTCACGCAGGCCGATGGGCGCGAGGTACGCGTCGGTGATCAGACGGTCCGCTTGGCGACGAGGTCGGCCGCCCTGGCCGACGATGACCCCACTCCGTTCGAGACCGTCCTGCGGTTCGTCGTCGATCCCCAGATCGCGCTGCTGCTCTTCACCCTCGGGAACTACGGGCTCATCTTCGAGATGTCGAATCCCGGCCTCATCTTCCCCGGCATCGTCGGCGTCATCGCGATCGTGCTC
>DATLEG010000314.1:0-3360 GCA_035525465.1 Saccharimonadales bacterium (SeqCode) | reverse complement strand
CGCCGCCTCCGACATCGCCATCGCGCCCACCCCCGGCGGCGCGACCCTGTCCTTCAGCGGCCGCTTCTAGCGCGCTCCCGGCGCCTCATACGCGCTGATCGCTCCTGCTCGCCTCCATCCCTCCCGCAGCATCCACGTCGCGGCCGCGCCACCTCGAGCGCCCCATACGTCGGCACCCCGGGCGTGATCGGCGTCCGCTCGCGCCAGCCCTCGAACGCGCGACCGCTCGCGTACGGGTCCGTCATCCACCCCGGCTCGGCCTCTCCGTGCTTCCGGAAGTTATTGAGCACGTACGCGATCGCATTCCGCATCTGCGTCGGATTGCCGATCACCACCAGGTGATACCGATCGGCGAATACCTTCCCGCGTCGTCCAAGCACATTGTTGATCTGCCGCGCCGCCGACACCTGAAACCCCAGCATCCCATCCGCCAGCCGCTTCTTGCTCTCCGCCTCGACCAGTAGATGAACGTGGTCATGCTGGATGCTCAGATGACAGATCCGGATACGCCCGCCCTTCGCCGCCGAGATCGTCGCCCGCCGGATTGCCCCATACAGCTTCGGCTTCCTCAGCCTCCCGACCTCGGCCCGAACCTTCAGCACCACGTGCATCACGCACCTGCCATCGATCCCCGGCCTGGCGTCGTGCCCTTCCCTCGGGCACGCACCGACCGGCTTCCTCCCCGCCCCCCGCCGCCGCCCGCCGTGCCGGAACAGCTCGACCTGCACATGCTTCTTCCGACCCCTCGCCATGTTCTATTGATTACCACGAATCGATGTCTCGGCAACATGATTCCGCACTATAAATTGAACTCATTATAAACACTCAATTCACAGTCCGGACAGCACCAGTCCACGCTCGCGCGTCAGGGCCTGTGGAGCGGCGAGGAGGTCGGTGAGCTGCGCGAATCACGTCGACGATCGCAGCCTCGACGCGCAGGTCACGGACCGACCGCCGATCCAGCAGGCCAACCCGCAACACGAGTGAAGCGATCGTTCGACGATCTGCTGTCCCCCGGAGACCAAAGGTCTCGGGGACGGAGCAGTCGCGCAGGCGTCAGGCCTTGTGGGCGCCCGAACGGAGCCTGTGGACACGCGATCTCATAGCCACCTTGAACTGCGCGCGTGTCCATCAGGCGGAGCGGGCGTCCACATGGCAGGCCACGCGGTCTCCCGACCCTGCTAGCGCGCATGCAGCCGGGCCCGCGGCTCGAACGATCGCTTCACTCGCGTTGCGGGTTGGCCTGATGGATCGGCGGTCGGTCCGTGACCTGCGCGCCGAGGTTCAGGCGGCGAGCTGGGTCGCGCAGCTCACCGACCTCCTCGCCGCTCCACAGGCCCCGCGCCTCGAGCCTTGGCTCCGGTCCCGAGACTTTTGGTCTCGGGGAGAAGCAGAAGAAGAGACCTCGAGCGAGGGCTTCGCTCGGGTTGCGGGTTGGCCTGCTGGATCGGCGGTCGGCCCGTGACCTGCGCGCTGAGGTCCAGCTATCGAGCTGGGTCGCGCAGCTCACCGGCCTCCTCGCCGCTCCACAGGCCCCGCGCCTCGAGCCTTGGGTCGGTCGCAGCTCATCTCGAGCGCTGGCGGTTCGCGTACGAGGTAGGCGCGCGTGATGGTCTGCTCGATGCGGTTGCCGGCGAGGTCGGTGGCGTCGCCGCGGAGGGTGACCGATGTCGGGCCCGGGGGGTGGAGGATGATGGCGAGGGCGCGGTCGCCGAGGACGGCGATCGGGACGCGGGTGAAGTGGGCGCCGTCGTCGAAGGAGGCCTCGAGGGTGGCGCGGATGATCAGGGGCGTGCCGGTACCGGGCGGGCGCTCGAAATGGATCGGGAGGACCAGGAGGCGGGTCGTGGTCGCGCCATCGTCGTCGAGCACGGGGGCGAAGCGCATCGCGAGGGTCGGCAGGCCGCGGCGCTCGGAGCCGGGGACGTGCTGGGAGCGGAAGGTCCAGGCCGCCTCGGTGCGGGTCGACAGGGCGAAGTCGATCGGGGAGCGATCCTCGGATTGTTCGAAGCGGTAGGTCGCGGGCTCGGGGGGCACGTCGTAGGAGATCTGAGCCGGGATGTCGACCTGCTCGGCGACGAGGGCGCCGTTGCGGAACAGGGCCGCGCGGCGGTGGAGGGGCCGGCGGGTGATCGTCGGGTGCAGGGGCGAGCCGGAGTCGGCGGTGAGGGCGGGCCGGAGTTGCAGCTGGTCGCCGGTGCGCAGCGCGCTCGGGAGGGCGAGGAACGCGGTGTCGGTGCTGGTCAGGGTCTCGAAGAAGGCGGGCGCGGTGGGGCCGGCGTTCCAGCGCTCGGTCAGCCGCGCGCCCGGGGGCTAGCGACGCAGGGCCGTCGCGCGTGCGAAGCCGCCCGGGTCCGCGGGCAGCGGGAGGAAGTCGACGAACGCCGTGGCCCACACGAAGCCGCGACCGAAAAATCGCTCCGTGCGGTCGAACGGGCCCGCGTAGACGTTCTGGAAGAAGCCGAGCTCGCCGATCAGGCCGTTGACGCCGTCGTCGAACAGCGGGACCGCCCCCTTGCGGTGGAGGTGATCGGCGCGGCCGGCGTGGTGGGCCTCCACCGTGGCCAGCGCGCGGCGATCGATCACCTCGCGCCAGCCGTTCGGCACGTGGCCGCGCTCGACCCGCGCGAGGTGGTAGATCGACTTGGCCTCGCCGAACAGATCGTCGGAGAAGGTGGCGAACGCGGTGCCGGTCACCTCGTCGGGCGGGAGGTCGGGGCCGGCTTGCACCGCGGAGGCCGGGACGCCGATGCCGGTGGTGCTGCCGCTGTGGAACGTGGTGAGATCGGTGTAGGTCAGCGAGGACAGGGCGAGCGCGACGCCGTCGTCGCCGAGCGCGAGCTCGAACGAGCGGGCGCCGGCGTCGTCGAGCACGACCGTTTTGTCCGCGTCGAGGTCGAGCCGCGGCGAGGCGACGAACGCGAACGCCGGGCCGTCCGGGTAGGCGTCGATCGCGTAGCGGCCACGCAACAGCCGCACGGTGAGCGCGCCGTCGGGGAACCTGAAGTCGGGGATGCCGTCGGCGCCGGTGATGATCACGAAGCCGCCGACCGGCGCGCCGTCGTGGGCAAGCTGGAGGGTGAGCTCGAAGTGCTCGGCCTCGCGCTCGACGCCGATCGGGGTCTCGACCCGGACGTCGCCGCCGGTCGCGACCAGCGCGCCGCCGTAGAGGCCATTGGCGAGCGCGCCGTCGGTGTGCGCCGTGATCACGGTGGCGGCGGTGCCACCGGCCGGGATCGTGAGCGTGGCGGGGCTGACGCTGATCACGCCCGGGCCGGTGGGGCCGCTCAGCGCCGCGGCGAGCGCGAGGGTGACCGGCGCGGTACCGGCGTTGCGATACGTGACGGTCCGGACGATCGC
>DATLEG010000310.1:0-12187 GCA_035525465.1 Saccharimonadales bacterium (SeqCode) | reverse complement strand
TGTAACACCCTCTTCTGCTCCGCGATGGCGCGCCAGGTCGGAGCCGACGACCAGGGTCGAACTGGTGACCTGCGGTTTACGAAACCGCTGCTCTACCAACTGAGCTACGTCGGCGAGGAACGAGAGCCGGGCAAGTTTACTTGGCTGGTCGAGTGACGACGCCGACGTGCGTGAGGCGAAACGTCGACGAAGAACGGGAACAAGGCAAGTTTACAGGGCCTAGGCTCGCGTGGTGGACGATGCGTTCGCCCTGGTCCTGCATTCGCATCTGCCGTACGTGCGCGGGGCAGGGCGTTGGCCGCACGGCGAGGAGTGGATCCACGAGGCGATCCTCGGGACCTATCTGCCGCTCCTGGTGGTGCTCCATGATCTGCGTGACGAGCGCGTCCGCTACCGGGTGACGATCGGGCTTACTCCGACACTGCTCGAACAGCTCGCGGACCGGGACGTCAACGTGCGGTTCCTTGAATACATCGATGACCAGGTCCGCCGGGCGGAGCTCGATGCCTGGGATCTCGCCTCGGCGGACACGGACCGGGCTGCGCTCGCGGAGTACTACCGCGCGTCCTACGCGCGGCTGCGCGATGCGTATCGCGTCCGGTTCTCTGGTGACATCGTCGGCGCCTTCGCCGATCTCGCGCGCTCCGGCGAAGTGGAGATCCTCACCTCCGCGGCGACCCACGGGTACCTCCCCCTGCTTGATGAGGCATCGGTCGCGGCGCAGCTGGCGGTCGGCCGCGCGACGACGGAGCGGCTCACCGGCCTGGTCCCGACCGGGATCTGGCTGCCGGAGTGCGCCTACCGTCCCGGACTGGAGCGGACGCTGGAAGCCCAGGGCATCACCCATTTCTTCACCGACGCCGATCTGCTCCTCGGGCGCGGCGTGACCCGCTCTCCACGCCGCTTTGGGACGTCGGTGCCCATACGATCCGGCGGCAGCGCGTCGGAAGCCCGCCTCCCCGCAGATGAGCTGGATGACTCCGCGTCGGCGGTCACGACCGCTGACGTCCTGCGTCCGTACCTGGTCGCCGACGCATCGGTCGCCGCGATCGCCCGCCACCC
This sequence comes from Saccharimonadales bacterium (SeqCode), assembly GCA_035525465.1. GTDB lineage: Bacteria > Chloroflexota > Limnocylindria > P2-11E > P2-11E > UBA4735. The sequence goes on along the minus strand of DATLEG010000310.1, from coordinate 11,125 downwards.
GGCGATGTCGGGTCAGGTCTGGTCCGCGGCCACGGGCTACCCCGGCGATCCCGCCTACCGCGAGTTCCATCGGAAAGATGACCGTTCTGGCCTGCGGTACTGGAGCGTCACCGCGACGACCGTCGAGCTTGGCGCGAAGGCACCGTACCGCGTCGCCGATGCGGCTGCGCGCGCGCGCGCCCACGCGGCGCACTTCAGCGCGGGCGTCCGGCGCACGCTTGACGAGCACCGTGCCGCCACCGGCCGGCCGGGCCTGCTCACCACGACGTTCGACAGCGAGCTGTTCGGGCATTGGTGGTTCGAAGGCGTCGGCTGGCTCGGTCTGGTCCTTCGCGACCTGGGGCCGATCACCCAGACCGCCGCCGGGTGGCTGGCGTCCGATCCGCCGCGCGAGCGCGTGCCGCTAGCCGAGGGCTCCTGGGGAACCGGCAACGATCACTCCACCTGGGATAACCCGGGCACCGCCTGGATGTGGGATGGGATCCGCGAGGCGGCCGCCGCGGTGGGATCGCTCCAGTCCGCCGCCGGCCTTCGGCCCAACGGCGTCCGGGCCCGCGCGGCGGATCAGGCGTTGCGGGAGCTGCTGTTGCTGGAGTCGAGCGACTGGCCGTTCCTCGTCACCACCGGGCAGGCCGCGGACTACGGAGCTGAGCGATTCCGTGCCCATGCCGAGCGCTTGCACCGATGTGTCGAGCTGGCGCAGCGCGCCTCAGCTTCGGACGCAGCCGAGATTGCGGAGCTCGAGCGCACCGACGCGGTCTTCCCGGACGCGCGGCTGGCCGAGCTCGGTCGGGGGTCGGGCTAGCCCTTCCCCTCGCTCTTGCCGGCAGCGGCCTTTGCCGGTGCCGCGCCCTTTGCCGGCGTTGCGCCCTTTGCGGCACCGGCGGCCGGGGCCTCGGCGGCCTCGTCCTCCGCGGCCTCGCCCTCGGCGGCCTCGGCGACGACAGGAGCTTCCTCCTCGACGCGGGCGGCGACGGCCTTGGCGATCATCTCGTCGGCGTCATTCAGGACCACCACTTTGCTTGTGTCAAAAATGAGATCACGGACGTGGACGGTGTCATCGACCTGCTCGATCTTCGAGAGATCGACCTCAAGGCGGTGCGGCATGTCCTGTGGGAATGCCTCGACCCGGACGTGCTCCAGTCCGTGGACCAGGACCGCGCCGTGGGTCTTCACCGCGGGGGATTCGCCGCCAAAGTGCAGCGGCACGTCGGCGTGGGTCTTCTCGGTGAGAGAGACGCGGACGAAATCGACATGGATGAGCTTCCCGGTGCGGGGGTTCCGGGAGACCCCGTTCACCAGGGCCGAGACATCGCTCTCGAGACCGGTCAGGGAGAGCAGCGTGGTCGTGCCCCAGCGGCGGAACGCGAGCTCGAAGGCGTGGGCATCGGTGTCGACCGGCGTCGAATCGGCGTGGCCGCCGAAGATGACCCCGGGGAGCCGGCCCTCGCGGCGCAGCGCGCCGACGTGCTTGCCCAGCACCGTGCGCGGGCGGATCTCGAGCTTTTGTGCCTCAGCCATGGTCGGTCGCTCCCCTCGATCTGGTGTGAAGCATCAAGTATCTCAGGGTGGGGTCGGAAGGTCCAAGACCAGCCGGAGCGGGTTCGCCAGCTCGGACACCGCCGGGCAGGCCGGGCGATCCAGCCCGAGGCCCCAGGCCATGACCCGCTCGAAGTCCTCGATGAGCTTCACTTCCCGCACCAGCGGGGTCCCGGGCCGCAGGTCGGTCGATCCGGGGTAGGTCGGTTGCCCGGTGGACGGGCTGACCGTCGAGGCGTTCTGGAAGCGTGCGGACAGGAAGGCGTTCCCATCCAAGGGAACCCGCTGACCGCTCACCGCGGTGAACGAGCTGGCCGGCTCGATCTGGTATTTGGGCATCGCGAACGGGCCTGGTGCGGTGCTGGGGCCGAACTCGAACACCACCCGGTCGAATCCGGGCTGGTGGGCGATCCGTAGGCCGACGAGCTGGGCCTGGGCCGCGGCGGTCCCGCCGCTCACCGAGGCGCACGCGCCGGCCGCCGTGGGGCTCGGGCTGCGGGATGGGGTCGGGCTCGGCGATGCCGTCGGCGCAGCCGGCGCGGTGGTGGCCGGAGCCACGCTGCGCGTCGGGCTGGCGATCCCGAGCGGGGTCGCGGTCGGACCGGTCTGGCCCTGGGGCGCACAGGCCCCGGCGATCACGATCGCGACCGAGACCGCGAGGGCGCCAAGGAGAAAGAGTCGACCGACCACGCCGTGAGAGTGACGCAGAACGACCGAAATGTCGAGTTTGAGAACACGCTCAGGGCCATTTCGTACGGAGAGCGTACGGTCCGAGGCCAACGTGGTAAACTGCCTTTCAGATGGCGTCTGATCGCCTGCGTCTGGCTCTGGTGTTCCACCAACACCAGCCGGCAGGCAACTTCCCCAACGTGTTCTCCGACGTGGCCGAGCGCGCCTACGCGCCGCTCGTGGCCGCGCTCTATCGCCACCCCGAAGTGAAGGCGACCCTCCACTTCTCCGGCCCGCTCCTCGACTGGCTCGAGGGGAGCCGACCGGATGTCATCGGCGACCTCGCCGACCTGGTCAAGCGCGGACAGATCGAGCTCCTCACCGGGGGCTACCACGAGCCGATCCTGGTCGGCATCCCCCGGCGGGACGCGGTCGGCCAGATCCGCGCGCTCACTGACCGGGTCGCCGGGATGTTCGGGCGGCGTCCGCTCGGCGCCTGGCTGACCGAGCGGGTCTGGGAGCCGCACCTGCCGTCGCTGCTGGCCGAGGCGGGGGTCGCCTACACCACCTTGGACGAGGAGCATTTCCTCCAGGCCGGACTCCGCCGTGATGAGCTCGGTGAGTCATTCATCACCGAGGACCAGGGGTTCCCGCTCGTCGTCTACCCGGGGAACATGCGACTTCGCTACCTCATCCCGTTCCGCGATGTCAGCGCGACAATGAAGGAGCTCCGCGAGCGGCATGCCGCCGGCGCGAAGCTCGTCGTCTACGCCGACGACGGCGAGAAGTTCGGCGCCTGGCCCGGCACCTATCAGCGCGTCCACAAGGACGGCTGGCTCGAGCAGTTCTTCACCGCGCTCGCCCACTCGGATTTCCTGGAGACCACCACGCTCGAGGATGCCTGGATCTTCAACAAGCCGTCTCGCCGGGTCTACCTGCCGGGTGGCTCGTACCCCGAGATGGGGGAGTGGGCGCTCGATCAGGCCGCCGCTCGCCGGTTCAGCCAGGCGCGCAACGCGCTGAAGGATGACCAGTCGTCGCTCGTCGCGATGGCTCCCTGGCGGAACTTCTTCGCGAAGTATCCGGAGTCGAACGCGCTGCACAAGCGGATGCTCATCGTGTCGGAGGAGCTCGCCCGGCGCAGCATCCTCGATGCTTCGCCCGAGGTCCGTCAGGCCCAGCAGAACCTCTGGCGCTCGCAGACCAACGATGTCTACTGGCACGGCGTCTTCGGCGGTCTCTACCTGCCGCATCTGCGTGCCGACGCCTACCACTCGCTCCTCAAGGCCGAGCGGATCCTTGCCGAGCGTCGCGTGGCCGCCGGCGAGCAGCGCGATTACGACGTCGACGGCCACGACGAGTATCTGTTCCGGGGAAATGCCGGCTCGGTGTTCGTCCATGTGCAGGGCGGCTCGGTGATCGAGTGGGATGTCTACGCGTCGGCGACCAATCTCATCGATACGCTCGCGCGACGGCCCGAGGCCGAGCACGACCACCTGCGCCGCGCCGAGAAGGCGGGGAAGGTGAAGGTCGGCAAGGTCGCCGACAAGGACAGCAAGTCGATCCATGAGTCGGTCCGCGCGAAAGAGCGCGGCCTCACCAAGCTGCTCGAGTACGACACCGGGCGCCGGGCGTTCTTCCAGGACAGCTTCAAGGTTGGCCGGAACGACCCGGTCACCCTGCATGGCCTCTACTACCAGCTCACCCCGCAGCGCGAGGCGCGCACGGTGAGCCTCATCCTCGAGCCACCGGCCCGCTCCCTCGCGAGCGTCCCGGGGTTCGGGATCCGCAAGGACATCCGCATCGCCGACGAGGGCCTTGCCGCGGGCGTGCGCTACCGGCTGCGCAACGAAGGCGAGGACGCGATCACGCTCACCTTCACCAGCACCTCGAACGTCGGCATGGTCGGTGAAGCGATCCCCGGGGACACGATCGGTCTCGGGGCGAAGAAGACCACCCCGGGCAAACCGCTTGACGCGAAGAACGTGACCGAGATCACGGTCCACGCCGAGCAGCGCCACTTCGACATCACGTTCGCGATCGATCCTCCCGCTGAGGCGTCGAGCAGGCCGATCTATGCCGTGTCGAACTCCGAGGATGGCTTCGAGCGCGTGTACCAGCAGACCGAGCTCACCTGCTCGTGGACCGTGACGATCGAGCCTGACGCGCATGTGGACCTCGAGATCCGGGCCACCGCGGTGGGTCAGATGGTCGAGCCCGACCTTCCGAAGTCCCTGCCCCGCCGGAAGCGGCCCGCTCCGGCGGCCGGCGCCGGCACTGCGGCTGGTGCGGCCGACGCCACGGGGCGCTCCAAGCGCTAGCCCGGGCATGGGGATGACCGAAGTCCCGATGCGGCCGGCGTCCGGGTACCCCGGCGTCCAGCCCCCGCGACGCGGACCGAGCGGAGGTCCCGGGGTCGCCGCGGTCCTCCTGATCGGACTCCTCCTCGGCGCGATCGGTGGCGGCGCGGCCGGCGGATTCGTCGCCTCGCGCCAGCCCGGCACCGACAGCTCGGGCGTGGCGGCGCCGCTCGCTCCGGCCCAGCCGGTGAGCGTCCAGCCCACCACCGGCGATGCCGTCGTCGACGTGGTGAAGGAGCTGCTCCCCAGCGTCGTCACGGTCATCAACCGCCTGGCCGGCGGCCAGGCGCAGTCGAGCGGATCGGGATTCGTCATCGACGCGGCGCGCGGCTACGTCGTCACGAACAACCATGTCATCGAGAACGTCCGCGACAACCAGCCGGGCGCGTCGTTCGACATCGTCTTCAGCGATAACTCCACCGCCAAGGCCACGCTCGTGGGCCGCGACCCCCAGACCGATGTCGCGGTCCTGCAGGTGACCGGCCGCAAGGACCTGCGCGCGGCGATGCTGGCGAACAGCGATCAGGTGCCGGTCGGCGCGACGGTCGTCGCCATTGGCAGTCCGCTCGGCGAGTTCCAGAACACCGTCACCAGCGGCATCGTCTCGGCCAAGGGCCGGCGGGTCCAGGAGAGCGACACCACGTTCCTCGAGGATCTCCTCCAGACCGACGCCGCGATCAACGAGGGCAACTCCGGTGGGCCGCTCATCTGGGCGGGGGCGAAGCAGGTCGTGGGGATGAACACGCTGGTGAACCGGGGACAGGACGCCACGGCGCAGGGTCTCGGGTTCGCCGTGTCGAGCAACACGATCCGCGAGATCACCGACGAGCTCATCAAGAACGGCAAGGTGGAGCGCGGGATCATCGGCATCCGGTATCAGCCGGTGAGCTCGCGGGCCGCGGTCAGCCTCGGCCTGCCGCCGCAGACCACCGGGATCATCATCACCGAGATCCTCAAAGGCTCACCCGCGGAGCAGTCAGGCCTGCGTCCCCGCGACGTCATCACCAAGGTGAATGAGATGCAGATCGACGCCGAGCATCCGGTCCAGTCGATCCTGCTCCGCCTCCGTCCCGGTAACAAGGTGAAGCTCACGATCATCCGGGATGGGAAACAGCAGAGCGTCGACGTCACTCTCGGAAAGAGCTAGCCCGCCGGCGCTCCGCCGGCTGGACGCGACGCTCTATGTGCTTGCGAGCGGCCTGGCCGGCCTCGGCCTGGGGATCGCGCTCTTCTATCTCAACTTCCTCTACCGCGCGCTCGGCTTCGACGCCCGCGCGATCGGTCTGCTGAGCGCCGCGCAGGCGCTCGGCGTGGTCACCGGCGCGCTCCCCGCCACGTTCCTGTCGCGCCGGCTCCCGCGGCGCTCGGCGATCTTCATCGGCGGGTCGGTCACCGCCGTCGGGCTCGTCGGGATCCTTACCCAGGGGGAGCTCGCTTTGCTGTTCGTCTCGGCCACGCTGCTCGGCGCCGGTGGGATCGTCGTGGCATCGTCCGGAACGGCGCTCGTCGCCGACGCGACAAGTGGTCTGGACCGCCCGCGGATGTTCGGCCGCCAGGTCGCGCTTGGGGCGCTCGCGAGCTTCGTCGCGATCAGCGTCGCCGGCGCGCTCGCCGCGCCGGTGGGGGCGTTCCTCGGACGCGCGCCCGGAGATGCGCTCACGATCCGTGCGGTCATCGCGATCGGCGGACTCCTCGCGATCGTGTCGGCCTTTCCGATCCTCTTTGTCCGGACGCCACCCATTGCGCCAGGCCGGCTGGATCCGCCCCACCGGCGCCGGCTGCTGCTCCGGTTCGCCGCGATCGAGATCGCGTTCGGCTTCGGTGCCGGGAGCTTCCTCCCGTTCCAGAACCTGTTCTTCGCCGACCGGTTCGGCCTGTCGATCGCCGGGGTGGGGGTGGCTCTGGGGGCCCTCGCCGTCGCTGGAAGTGCCGGCGCGCTCCTGTCCGGCCGCTATCTGGTCCCGCGCCTTGGGACCACGCGCGCGGCGGTCGCATCGGTCCTCGCGTCGCTGCCCTTCGCACTGGCGGCCGCCCTCACCGGCGATCCGCTGGTCGCGGTCGCCGCGCTCGGCGTGCGCGCCGCGCTGATGTACGGGGCGAGTCCCGCCGTCACCGCCCTGCAACAGTCGTCGTTCGCACCGGCCGAGCGCGCGGGCGTCGTCGTCCTCGTTGCGATCGCCTGGAACGGCGCCAACGCGGTCGGCGCCACGCTGTCCGGCCTCGTCCGGGCAGAGCTCGGCACCGCCGGATACACCGCGAATCTCGGGATCCTCATCGCCGCGTATGCCTGCGCCGCCGTTCTCATCGTCTCGTTCTTCCGCGGCCACGAGCCCCGCGGCGACAGCGCCGGCGTCCATCCGGCAGACTCACCGGCGTGAGTCACTCCACTGGACGGACCATCGTCGCGGACGCCATCTCCGCCGCGGTGCTTGCGGCCTCCGATACCGAGGGCTGGGGCGATGCCGGCCGCGCGGTCACCGTGGAGGTCGAGCGACCGGCGAACGCGGCGCACGGCGACTACGCGAGCAGCATCGCGATGCGCCTGGCCAAGCCGCTCCGCCTGCCACCGCTCCGGATCGCCCAGGCGATCGCCGGCCGGGTGCCCCCGGGCGAGGCGATCGCGTCGGTCGAGGTCGCCGCACCCGGCTTCATCAATGTCCGGCTCCAGCCGGCCTGGCTGGCGCGGCAGGTCGACGTCATCGTGGCCGCCGGTACGGACTTCGGGCGCACCGCCGACCTGACGGGCCAGCGGATCCAGGTCGAGTACGTCTCCGCCAACCCGACCGGTCCAATGACCATCGCCAACGCCCGGGGCGGTCCGATCGGCGACGTGCTCGCGAATGTCATGGCGTTCAATGGCGCGACGGTCACCCGCGAGTTCTACGTGAACGACGCAGGTGGACGGGTCGAGCTTCTTGGCCAGAGCGTCGCGGTCCGCTACCGCGAGCTCGGCGGCGACACGAGCATCGCCCTCCCGGAAGATGGGTATCCAGCCGACTACATTGTCGAGGTCGCGAAGCGTATCCGGACCGAGGATGGTGCGGCCCACGAAGCACTCAGCTTCGACGAGCAGGCGGCGCTCTTCACGACCAAGGCCCAACGCTGGTTCGTGGACGGCTTCGTGACCACGACCGAGCGGTTCGGGATCCACTTCGACGAGTGGTATTTCGAGTCGGAGCTCATGCGTTCCGGGGAGTTCGACCGCACCCTGGCAGCGCTGCGCGCGAGCGGGCACATCGAGGAGCGCGATGGCGCGCTCTGGCTGCGCTCGCGCGACCTCGGGGAGGACATCGACAGCGTCGTCGTCCGCAGCAACGGCGTGCCCACGTACTTCGGTGTGGACATCGCCTATCACCGTCTCTGTCTCGACGGTCGCGGCTTCGATCGAAAGATCGATATCTGGGGTGCGAATACGCATGGACACCTCCGCCGGATGCGCACCGCGCTCGCCGCCCTCGAGCTCGCGGATCGGTGGGACGTCGTCCTCTATCAGTACGTCCGCTTCCTTCACGAGGGTGTCCTGCTGAAGATGGGAAAGCGGCTCGCCCAGTTCCTGCTCCTCGATGACGTCATCGACGCCGTCGGCGCCGATGTCGCCCGCTGGTTCTTCCTTCAGGCGAGCGCGGACCGGAACCTCGACTTCGACTTCGAGCTTGCGGTCCAGCAGTCGAACGACAACCCCGTCTACTACGTCCAATACGCCCACGCGCGCATCTCGAGCATCTTCCGCACGGCGGCCGAGCGCGGCGTGACCGCCGATGGCGCCGACGTCGGCCTGCTGACCGACCCGGCCGAGCAGGGTCTCATCCGCCTCGTCCTGCGGTTCCCCGAGCTGGTGGGGGAGATCACCGCCAGGCACAACGTGCATCTGCTCACCGGCTACGCCCTCGAGCTTGCCGGAGCGTTCCACGCCTTCTACAAGGGCAATCGCGTCGTCGGGGACGACCCAGCGCGCTCCAAGGCGCGGCTCCGGCTGGTCGAGGCGGTGCAGGTCGCGCTCCGCCAGACCCTCGGCCTCATCGGCGTGGCCGCCCCCGACGCGATGTAGCGGCGCCCGGCGCCGTTACCGCGTCGGGCTGGGGCTCGGGCTGGCCCGGCGGGCACCCCCGGCGGCCCCGCCACCGAGCAGATCCGCGAGCACGTTATTGCCGCCAAGGACGATCGCCTGCGCGGACACCGATCCGGTGGTGGCGTCGGGGGTCCCGGCGATGGTGATCTGGTCACCGGCCTTGAGGTCGGCGAGCTTCACGTCGGTCTCGGTCGTCTTGACCACGCGGGTCGTCGGGCCGACGAGGATGAGCTGTGACGTCGTCGTCGGTGAGGCGCCCTGTTGCCCCGCCGCACGGACCTGGATGGTGATCGAGTCGGCGTTCACCGACAGGATCTGGCCGTTGACCACGTTCCGGTTCGCGGCACCGGCCGCGCCCGCGTTACCCGCCGCACCGCCGAACGCCCCACGGCCACCCGCCGCCGCGGCAGGGCTTGCCGCCGGGCCGGCCGCGGTGCTCGCCTGGGCCCGGGTCGTTCCGGCGTAGAAGCCGGCGCCGAAGAGCACGAGCGCCACGACGACGCCCGCGACGATCTGGATCGGTCGAGATCTCATGCTGTTCTCCTTTTATTCGTAGCGAAGCGCCTGGATCGGGTGCAGTCGCGCGGCCCGCATCGCCGGGTAGAGGCCGAAGATGACGCCGATGGCCACCGAGACCCCCACGGCGACGATCACCGTCCCCGGCGTGATGATCACGAGCAGGCCGGCGGCCTGTGGGATCCGCTTCACCACTTCGGTGATCCCCCAGCCGAGGAGGATGCCCAGGACGCCGCCGAGGCCGGTGAGGCCGATGGCCTCGATGAGGAATTGGGTGAGGATGTCCCGCCGTCGCGCGCCGACGGCCTTGCGGATCCCGATCTCCCGGGTCCGCTCGTTCACCGAGACGAGCATGATGTTCATGATCCCGATGCCGCCGACGAGGAGCGAGATGCCGCCGATCGCGGCGAGCAGGATCGTGAAGGTCGCGGTGATCGACCCGAGCGCCGCGAGGGTGTCGTTCTGGTTGGTCACCGTGAAATCCGCGGCCAGCGGGTCAGCGATCTTGTGCCGGGCGAGCAGGACGGTCCGCACATCTTCGGTGGTGTTGGCCATCTCCTCGCTCGAGGCGGCCTTCACGATGATCGTGTTCACCACGCTCGTGCGGCCGGTCAGGACCCGCTGGGCGGTGGTGGTGGGCACCAGGATCTGATCGTCCCGGCTGAAGCCGAAGGTCGAGCCCTTGGCCTCCAGCAGGCCGACGACCTTGAAGTTCACGATCCGCGCCCGGCCGTTCCCGGGCCCAAAGGCCTGCCGGAGCTGGATCGTCTGCCCGACCGGGTCCAGGTCACCGAAGAGGTTCTCCGCCGTCGTCGCGCCGAGGATCGCGACCTGGGCATTCACCCGCAGATCCGCCTCGGTGAAGAACTCGCCGCTCTGGAGATTCCAGTCGCGGACCAGCGGATAGTCCTCGGTGACGCCGACGACGTTCGAGTTCCAGTTCGTCGTCCCGGCGACCACCTGCCAACGGCCCGCGTTCTGCTCCGCCTCGACCGCCCTGATCGTCGGGCCCAGCTGGTCCTGGACCGCCTTCATGTCATCGAGGGTGAGGCTTTGTGCCTGGGTCCCCGCGCCGCGCAGCCCGGCGTCGGTCTGGGCGCCCGGCGTGACGGTGACGAGATTCGAGCCGAGTGCCAGGACCGTGCTCTGGACCTGGACGGAGGCCCCGTTGCCCACGGCGACCATCGCGATCACCGCCGCGACGCCGATGATGACGCCCAGCATCGTGAGCGACGAGCGCAGCTTGTTCACGACGATGGATTGGAGCGCCGAGCGGAACGAGTCGAGGATCTTCATCCGGCGGTGACCGGAGCGTTGTGCAGATCGACCGAGGCCGCGCTCCCGGCGGACTGGAGCTCGGCGTCGGCGCGACGAGGCCGGGCAACGACCTCATCACCGGAGACGACCCCGTCGCGCATCCTCACGATGCGCTTGCAATGCTCCGCGACGTCAGGCTCGTGCGTGACCATCACCACGGTCTTCCCCGCGTCGTTCAGGCGCTGGAAGATGGCCAGGATCTCCGCGGTGGAGCGTGAGTCGAGGTTGCCGGTGGGCTCGTCGGCCAGGATGAGCGCGGGATCGTTCAGCAGGGCCCGGGCGATCGCGACCCGCTGCTGTTGTCCACCGGAGAGCTCGTTCGGCCTGTGCCGGATCCGTTCCCCCAGCCCGACCGCTTCAAGGGCCCCCTTCGCGCGATCGCGCCGAGCACGTCGATCGCCCCCATAGATGAGCGGGAGCTCGACGTTCTCCAGGGCGTTGAGGCGGGCCAGAAGGTTGAACGTCCGGAAAACGAACCCGATGTGCTTGTTGCGGATCGCCGCGAGCTGATCGTCATTCAGCGCTCCGACATCCTGGCCGGCGAGGACATAGCTTCCGGTGTCGGGCACGTCGAGGCAGCCGAGGATGTTCATCATCGTCGACTTTCCCGAGCCCGACGGTCCCATGAGCGCGACGAACTCGCCCGGGTGCACAT
>DATLEG010000283.1:0-5105 GCA_035525465.1 Saccharimonadales bacterium (SeqCode) | reverse complement strand
GCTTCTCCGCCGCCGCGCTCCGGGAGCACGACAGCGGGATCACCGAGCGGGCGGCGTACGTGCGCGCGAACTTCCCGGCCGCGGACACGATCATCCTGGCGCGCGAGGACTTCCTGACCACCCGCTATTACCTGTCCGAATACCGTGCCTGGCGCTACGACCCGGCCCCGAATGAGAGCCGGGTGATGCAGCGCCGGCGGGCCCTTCGCGCCACCAACATCGTCGTCCTGACCGAGGGCCTGGTCCCGCGATCGCAGAGCGACGTCCGCTCGATCCGGCTTCGCTCGGGTCGGCACATCTGCCAGCTCACCGTCACGCACGGCGACGTCCTGGAGCTCAGTGGCGACCGGTATCGCATCCGCGACCCGCTCTGATCCGGTGCAAGACCTTGGAAGGCAGCTGGAGCGGGCGAAGCTCCTGGCGGCGGTGGCCCGGGATGCCGCGGCGAGCAGCGACCTGGACGACTGCCTGCGGGCGGTCATGGAGCGGCTCCACGAGGCGATCCGGTTCAAAGGCGGCTCGCTCGCCTTTCCCGATGCCGACGGCCTGCTTGCGATCCGCGTGGCGGTCGGCGTGATCGACGACGCCGCCCTCGCGGTCCGACTGCGCCCCGGCGAGGGCATCGTTGGCACGGTCTTCTCCACCGGACGCTCGTTCCGCACCGGCGATCTCGACGCCGAATCGCGGGTCGCCCCGGCGGCGCGCTCGGTGGGGACGAACCGCCTGATGCGCTCGTTCCTCTGCGTTCCGCTCACCCCTCAGGGGACGATCGTGGGCATCTTGGAGATCGACAGCGCGAGCGTCGATGCGTTCAGCCCGGAGGATCAGGAGCTCCTGGAGACGGTCGCCACCGTCCTCGCCGGCGTGGTGAGCCTCGCGCGGATCGCCGAGGGCGAGCGGACGGCGCGCCTGGCGCGCGATGACTTCTTCGCGGCGGTGACCCACGACCTGCGCAATCCGCTCACCGTCATCCGAGGACAGAGCCAGCGGCTCCTGCGGCGGCATGGCGAGGACGCCGACACCGGCCCGCTCAGCGCGATCCTGGTCCAGACCGATCGGTTGAACCGGATGGTGACGAGCCTGCTCGATGTGGCCCGTTTCCAGTCAGGGAGCGATGTGACCTTGCAGCCACGGGAGATCCGGGTCGACGAGACGGTGTCGGTGATCGCGCGCGCGGTCCTCGGACCCGAGCACGAAGGACGGCTGCAGCTCGACCTTGCCCCGATCACCGCCACGGTCGACCCCGTACGCCTGGAGCAGGTCGTTGCGAACCTGGTGGAGAACGCGGCGAAATACTCCCCTGGCGGGACGCCGATCGAGGTCCGCCTGGTGGAAGACGGGCCGGAGGTGGTGCTGGTCATCAGCGACCACGGACCCGGGATCCCGCCCGACGACCGCAGTCGCGTCTTCGACCGCTACACCCGGGTCGGGCCGGTGCGCGACGGGGTGCACGGCCTGGGTCTGGGTCTGTTCGTGGTCCGGATCGCGGTGGGGGCGCACGGCGGGACGGTCGTCGTGGGCGACCGTCCGGACGGCTCCTCTGGCGCGGCGATCAGCGTGCGTCTTCCATCGAGACCCGCGACGGGCGCCGTACCCCAAAGGGACGGTGCCGAGGAGCAGGTCTAGCGAGCGCTGATCGCCTGGCGCAGGACCCGGGCGAGCTGCGGCGACAGCGCGCTCAGCACGACCCGGTCACGCTGGCAGCGGGTGCACCGGCAGAGGGGCGTCCCCGCGGCGTGTGGGTGACGGGTGATCGATCGTTCCATGACCACCTGGTAAGCAGACGGTGTGCCAACACGCCTATCGTCGAGCCATGAGCCGTACCGTGCTGGTCGTCGACGACGATGACTCGATCCGCGACATGCTGGAAGCCTTCCTGGCCGACGAGGGGTACACCGTCATCTCCGCCACCGACGGGGCGCAGGCCCTCGAGCTGGTGACCGACAAGCTCATCCCGGACCTCATGCTCCTGGACATCGGGATGCCGGTGGTGAACGGACCCGAGTTCGTCGCGCTCTATCGCCGCATCGCCGAGCCGCCGCACGCGCCGATCGTCGTCATCACCGCCCGTGGTGACGGCGAGCGGATCGCGAAGGAGATGGGCGCGGAAGGGTTCGTGAACAAGCCGTTCGAGCTCGAGGAGCTTGCCGCGGCGGTGAAACGCGCCGCACGCGAGGAACGCTGACCAGCGGCCATGACCCGCGTCACCGGATCGTTACAGGTGTTCGACGATCTCGAGGCCGTCGCGGCCGCGGCCGCCCGGATCGTGGCCCGGTCGATCCGCGAGCACGACCACACCCGCCTGGCCCTCGCCGGCGGCTCGACCCCCCGCCGCTGCCACGAGCTGCTCGCCGCGATGCCGGGCATCCCCTGGGAGCGGGTCACGATCTTCTTCGGTGACGAGCGCTGCGTCCCGCCCACCAGCGCGGAGAGCAATTACCGGATGGCCGCCGAGACGCTGCTGGGTCGGGTCACCGTGGCAGCGGTCCACCGGATGCGCGGTGAGCTGGGCGCCGAGGCCGCCGCGACCGCGTACGCGCCGCTGGTCTCCGCCGCGCCGCTCGATCTGGTGCTCCTGGGGATCGGCCCGGACGGCCACACCGCCTCCCTGTTCCCGGGGAACGCCGGCCTGGCGGCCGACGGCCACGTCACCGCGGTGCACGACGCGCCCAAGCCGCCACCGGACCGGGTGAGTCTGACCCTGCGCGCGCTGCGCGAAGCGCGGCGGGTCGTGATCCTCGTCGCCGGCGCGGACAAGAAGGACGCCGTGCGGCAGGCACTGGCGGGGAGCGTCCCGGCGGGCCTCATCCCGAATGCCGAGTGGCTCGTGACAAAGGACGCCGCCGCGTAGGGCAGATCGTGCCGATCAGGCGTTGGAGGTCGATGCATGGCGAAGAAGAGCGCGGCCGAAGAGACCGAGGGCGTCTGGCAGCTCCGCCGCGGGAAGGCGAGCCACGCGGGCAAGCTCCCCAAGAAGGGCGCGTGTGAGGACGTCACCTACAACAACCCCTACCGCTACAAGATCGAGCGCGTCTGGTGGGACGGCAAGATCGTCTACGCGAGCGAGCAGGGTGAGCTCGAGGTCGATCCGAAGAAGGTGAAGGTCGCGCAGGAATACCAGATCGTCCATGCGGTCTCACTGGACACGCGGGGCCGCCTGCGCGGGAAGCCGAAGCTGGTCGAGGGGCAATACAACATCTACGACTCGGTCCCCGGGATGCGCAAATACAGCCCGATCTGGCAGTTCAACTACGTCATCGTCCCCAGGGACTACGTGGCGAACACCCTGCGCTCAGAGAACGATTGCCTGCGCAGCGGCTACGAGATCCGCCGCAGCCAGGTCTTCGAGAACTGACCCGTCATCTAGCGCTCCGCGGTCGCGGAGCAGTTGACCTGGTATTCCGGAGGCGCGAGCCTGCGATCAGCGGGCAGACTCAGTTGTTATGCAGAACGGTCCGACTGCGACGAGGGACGACGGGGCAGCGGCTTGCCGTCCTTGCCCTTCTTGGCGATCGGGGCGCGGGCCCGGCGGCGGGCGGCTTTCACGCGGGCGCGGGAACCGGTGCGACGTGCCATGGACGGCCTCCTTGCGTGATTCGCGGTCATCCTTGGCGCTGCTCGCGCAGGGGGAGCCAGGAAGGGTCCGGCGATCAGGGTATGGAGTAAGTGTGTCACATGGGGCCAAGGCGTCTGCCTGGCCGCTGGGGCCGCCCCCCGGAGCCCGCGGGCCCCGGTCAGTCGTGCGGGAAGGTCTGCTCCCCGGCCTTGATCGGGACGCTGAGCCAGTTCTCGCGGGGCGGGAGCGGGCAGCTCCAGGCGTCGTTGTAGGCGCAGTACGGGTTGTAGGCGGCGTTGAAGTCGAGGAGGAAGGTCCCGTGCCCGTCCGGATGCGCCTCGACGTACCGCCCGGCACCGTACGTCTCCTGTCCGCTGGTCGCATCGCGGAACGGGACGAAGAGCCCGCTGCTCTCGGACTCATACGCGACCAGGCGCTGCTCCTGTCCGCCGAGGGTGAAGGCCAGGGCACCCGCCGCGTCCATCTCCCTGGTCGCGCCATCGCTGAGCTGGATCTCCTGCGTCGTCGCCCCCGGCGCCGGCTCGAGGCGGACCAGGAACCGGTAGGCCGGATCCGGTGCGAAGTACCGCAGGCCGGTGAACGATGCGCGCTGCTCCGGGGTCAGCGGCGACTCGTGCCCGTGACCAAAGAGGTGATCCTTGGCCGCGCGGCCCTGCGCGATCTCATCCATCGTCATCCGAGCATAGGCTGAGCGCATGACCGATCCGGAGCTCGCGCGCCGCTACCCGCTCATCCCCTGGCCCCGCCACCTCGACGTCGCGACCGGCACATTCGACGACCGCGCGGCGATCGCGCAGGCGCTCCGGGGCGAGCCGGGTCCGAGCGTCGCGATCGGCCTGCAGCCGGACGCACCCGAGGGCGCCGAGGCCTATGCCCTCACGGTGACGCCGGAGCGGATCGAGCTGCGAGCGCGCGAGGCCGCCGGCCTGCGCCATGGTCTCGCCACGCTGCGGCAGCTCGCCGCGGCGCCTGGCGGGATGCCGGCGGTGCGCATCGAGGACGCGCCGCGCTTTTCCTACCGCGGGCTGCATCTGGACGTGGGACGCCACTTTTTCCCGGTCGCGTTCATCAAGAAGTACATCGACGCGATGGCCGCGTTCAAGCTGAACACCTTCCATTGGCACCTCACCGAGGACCAGGGCTGGCGCCTGGAGATCCAGCGCTACCCCGAGCTCACCACGGTCGGTGCCTGGCGCGACGAGACGATCATCGGCCCGGCCCGCGACCGCCCCGAGCGCTACGACGGGAAGCGCCACGGCGGGTTCTATACCCAGGCCGAAGCGCGCGAGGTGGTCGCCTATGCCGCTGAGCGCGGGATCACCGTGCTGCCCGAGATCGAGATGCCGGGGCATGCCCTGGCGCTGATCGCCGCGTACCCCGAGCTCGCGAATGTCCCGGGGCCGTTCACGGTGCGCACCACCTGGGGCATCTCGGACCACGTGCTCTCCCCCCGCGAGGAGACCTTCACCTTCCTGGAGAACGTCCTCGCCGAGGTGCTCGACATCTTCCCCGGTGAGTTCATCCACAT
>DATLEG010000282.1:0-3086 GCA_035525465.1 Saccharimonadales bacterium (SeqCode) | reverse complement strand
GAAGGACGGCCGCGTCGACGCTGAAGGCACGCTCGACGAGCTGCTTGCACGCTCCGACGAGATGCGGCGGCTCTGGGAGATCGAGCCCGCGACGTGATCGCGGAAGGACCG
This sequence comes from Saccharimonadales bacterium (SeqCode), assembly GCA_035525465.1. Classification (GTDB taxonomy): domain Bacteria; phylum Chloroflexota; class Limnocylindria; order P2-11E; family P2-11E; genus UBA4735. The sequence continues at coordinate 2,975 of DATLEG010000282.1, read as the reverse complement.
AGGCCTTACCCTTGATGAGTGAGACAAGAAAAGCGAGCGAGAAGCGGCTGCGCCGCGACGAGCGAGTCCACCAGCCCTGAGCGGATCTCCTTGCCGAAGGCAAGAGATTGAAACGCCACGACATCCGTAACGTCGCGATCATCGCGCATGTCGACCACGGGAAGACCACCCTGGTGGACGCGATGCTCAAGCAGAGCCACATCTTCCGCGAGAACCAGCAGATGGGCGAGCGGGTGATGGACAGCAACGCGCTCGAGCGCGAGCGGGGGATCACGATCCTCGCGAAGAACACCGCCATCATCTACAAGGGCACAAAGATCAACATCGTCGACACCCCCGGCCACGCCGACTTCGGGGGCGAGGTCGAGCGGGTGATGAACATGGTCGACGGCGTGCTCCTGCTGGTGGACGCGGTCGACGGGCCGATGCCGCAGACGAAGTTCGTGCTCCGGCAGGCGCTCCAGCGTGGGCACCGCGCGATCCTCGTCATCAACAAGATCGACCGGCCCCAGGCGCGGCCGAACCACGTGCTGAACGAGACCTTCGATCTGTTCCTCGATCTGGGGGCCAGCGAGGCCCAGGCCGAGTTCGAGACGATCTACACCAATGCGCTCACCGGCGCGGCGGGGACCGACCATCGCCACGTAGGCCCGACGCTCGAGCCACTGTTCGAGGCGATCATGAGCGAGATCCCCGCGCCCGAGGTGGATCCCGACGGTCCGACGCAGCTCCTTGCCACGATGACGACCCTCGACGACTACAAGGGCAAGATCGTCCTCGGCCGCCTCCAGAGCGGCCGCGTTCGGCGTGGCCAGTCGGTCGTGCGGATCGACCACGACGGCAAGGTCCTGGCCCCGACGAAGGTGAGCGCGGTCTACACCTTCAACGGGCTGCATCGCGAAGAGGTCGAGTCGGTCGAAGCGGGCGACATCGTCGCGATCGCCGGAGTGGGCGACGCGACGATCGGCGAGACGATCGCCGATGCCGCAGACCCGCGTCCCCTCCCGCCGATCCGCGTGGAAGAGCCGACGTTGCGGATGTCCTTCAAGGTGAACGATTCGCCGTTCGCCGGTCGCGAGGGGACCTTCGTCACCAGCCGCAAGCTCCGCGAGCGGCTGTACGCCGAGCTCGAGAAGGATGTGGCGCTCAAGGTCGAGGACACCGAGACCCCGGACACGCTCCTCGTCTCCGGGCGGGGGGAGCTCCATCTGGCGATCCTGGTCGAGAACATGCGGCGTGAGGGCTATGAGTTCCAGGTCTCCAAGCCCGAGGTCATCGGCAAGGTCGTGGATGGCAAGAGCCTCGAGCCGTACGAGCAGCTCGAGGTCGAGGTCTCCCAAGAGGGTCTGGGCGCGGTCGTGGAGCTGGTCGGCCAGCGCCGCGGGATCCTGCAGGACATGAAATATCGCGAGGACTCCAGCGTCCATTGCGTCTACAAGGTGCCGACCCGCGGGCTGCTTGGCTTCCGCCAGGCCTTCCTCACGAACACCCGAGGCCAGGGGGTCATGAACACGCTCTTCGCCGGGTACGGCCCGCACGCCGGCCCGATCGCCACGCGCGAGTTCGGCTCGCTCATCGCCTTCGAAGCGGGGGAGACCACCACCTTCGGGCTCGCGGGCTCGCAGGATCGCGGCACGCTGTTCATCGGTCCGGGGATCGAGGTCTACGAGGGCATGATCGTCGGCCAGCACATCCGCGAGCGCGATCTCGAGATCAACGTCTGCAAGCGCAAGCACCTCACCAACATGCGCAGCAGCAACGCCGACATCGCCGCCAAGCTCGACGGCATCAAGACCCTGTCCCTTGACGACGCGATCGAGTTCCTTGCCGACGATGAGCTGCTCGAGGTGACCCCCAAGGCCTTCCGCCTGCGCAAGCGCGTCCTCGGCAAGCAGGAGCGTGATCGCGCGCTCGGGCAGATGAAGAAGGTCGCGACCCCCGCCTAGCCGCCGCGCGCGCGGAGATACTCCGGGACGGTGATCATCGGCGGCCGCTCGACGGTGATGATGTCCTGCAGCTCGAGGTGGAAGCCGGCGGTCTCGGCGGAGATGAGCTTCATCGTCGAGTTCGCCTCGTCGAGGAGCCGCTCGCCCTGGCCACCGGCCGCGCGCTTCATCGCGACCTGCAGGATCTCGAAGGCCATCTTCGAGAGCGCCATGAGCGACTGGTTGCGGTGGATCCGCTGCTTCATGTCCACCTGGGCGATCGCGCCCAGGCCGGCACGCTCGAGGGTGTCGATGAGCAGGCCGGTCTCGACGCCATATCCGGTGAAGAACGGCAGACGCTCCAGCAGCGCCCGCCGGCCCCCCTGCTCGCCGGCGAGCGGCTGGATCATTCCCGAGAGCTCAGGGAAGAACAGGTTGAGGACCGGACGCGCCGCGAGCTCGGTGACGCGCCCGCCCCCGGTCGCCTGCAGCTCACCGCCGACATTGAGCGGGCGGCGGTAGAAGGCCTTCACGAACGCGATCTCCGGGCGGAGCAGCAGCGGGCCGAGGATGCCGTAGACGAATTTCGGGTGGATGTTCGTCACATCGGTGTCGACCCAGACGATGAGGTCGCCGGTGAGCACGTGCAGGCTCTTCCACATCGCTTCGCCCTTCCCGCGATAGGCCCCGAGCTCGGGGAGGGTCTCCTGGTGGATGTGCACCGGGACGCCCTCGGAGCGCGCGATCTCCCGGGTCCGGTCGGACGAGTCGGAGTCGATCACCACCAGCTCGTCCACCAGCGGGAAGCGCTCCATCAGCCGTGAGCGGATGACGCGGATGACCTTGGCGACGGTCGCCTGCTCATTGAGGGTGGGAAGGCCGACCGAGATGCGCAGGCCCTGCCGCTGCTTTGCCTCCACCAGCCGGCCGACGTCCGCGAACTCCGCGCTGGAAAAGGTGTTCTCCACGAACCAGGTGTCGACGAGCTCGCCGATCGCGGCGCTGCGGGCGGCCCGATCCATCGGGAGGGCCGACGGCGCGCTGAAGATG
>DATLEG010000271.1:0-3248 GCA_035525465.1 Saccharimonadales bacterium (SeqCode) | reverse complement strand
CCGGCTGATGACCTTGAGCAGCTCCGCGGTGGCGGTCTGGCGCTCGAGAGCCTCTTTCGTCTCGTTGAACAGCCGGACATTCTCGATCGCGATCACGGCCTGTGCGGCGAAGGCTCGGAGGAGCTCTTCCTCTTCCGCGCTGAACGCGCCGGGCTTCAGCCGCCGGAGCGCCAGGCCGCCGATCGACACGCCGTCCCGTAGCAGAGGGGTGGCGATCACCGCGCCGAATTCGAGCCGTGCGCCTGCCTCGCGCGACAGTGGATGGTCGGGATCGTTCTTGACGTCCGGCGACTGCACGGTCATGCGATCCACGACCGCGTGGCCGATGACCGTGTCACGGTCCACCGTCCAGTTCGCCTCCGAGCCGCGTGTCGGGATCGGACCGAAGTGGGCACGGGCGCTGAACTCGCCCGCCGAGAGAAGCAGGAGCAGCGCGTCCTCGCCTCCGCAGAACCGGACCGCATTGCGTACGACCGCGTCGAGCACCGGAGCCTGATCGGTCGGTGACGCGGCGATCGTCTGCAGGATCTCACTGAGTGCCGTCTGTCTTTCGAGCGCCGTCTTCGTCTCGGCGAACAGGCGTGCGTTCTCGATCGCGACGACCGCTTGGGCGGCGAACGTCTCGAGTGCCGAGATCTCGCCACTACTGAACCGGCGTGCGTCGAAGCGACGAAGCGCGATCGTGCCGACCGCCACCGAATCGCGAAGCAGGGGGGAGACGATGGAGGCATGGGAGCCGGCCGCCCTCGCGTGCTCGGCGCCCGCCGGAAAATCCGTCGAGGTCTGCAGGTCCTCGACCGCGATCGTCTTGCGGTCCAGAAACGCACGGGAGTTCATCGAGGTGCCGTCGTTCGGGTAGCGCAGATCGCCGGCGACGGGTATCGGCCCCCGGTGCGCCGCGAGTCGCAACCCGTCCCCCTCGGGCAGCATCACCAGCGCATCCTCGGCCGAGCAGAACCGGAGCGCGTTCTCGGCGATGGCCTCCAGGACCGGCGTGATATCGGTCGGCGACGCGGCGATGACCCGCAGGATCTCCGAGATCGCGGTCTGGCGCTCGAGCGCTTCCTTGGTCTCGTTGAACAACCGTGCGTTCTCGATCGCGATCGCCGCCTGGTCGGCGAACGTGACCAGGAGCTCCTCCTCGCGCTGGGTGAAGCCGCCTGGCTCCTCGCGGTTGGTGACGAGGACTGCGATCGGCGAGTCCCCCCGGAGGACCGGCACGGCCATCCGTGTTCGGGACTGGGAAGGGTTCGGCAATGGCGGGTCGGCGGTCATCGTGTCGGCGATGTTCGAGATCGTGCCGTCGAGGGCGGCTCGTCCCCAGACCGTCTCGGTCGTCGGCACGAGCCGCGACCCCAGGTCCATCGCAATAGCGCTGGTCCCGTACTGGGCCGCGTAGACCCAGGAGTCTCCTTCGCGTCGCATGAGCCGGCAGCTCGACGCGCTGCAGAGACGGGCGGCCGCGTCCACGATCATCTGCGACACACGGTCGAGGTCGGCCGAGCCGGCCATCGCCCGGAGGACCTCGCTCACCGCGTCGAGTTGAGCGCGGGCGTCGTCCGGCGCCGCCGCAGGGCGACTGCGAGGACGCTTGGGCCGGGATGCCTGAGTGGTCACCGCCAGCGCAGTATCGCGGGACCGGCGCCGGACCGGCCAGCCGGACCGCTACCGGACCGCCTCTTCACCCCGCCGCTCCCGGCACCTAGGCTTGCCTCGCGGGAGGGCCGGTGGACATCTACGACACGCTTCGCGAGCGGATGGACTACGCGTCGTTCGTCCCGACGCCACGGCCGGATCTCGTCCGTTCCGAGCTGCGCCGCCGCGACGGTAGCCCGTACACGATGCTGAAGAACCCGGCCGGCGACAACGGGGCCGGCAGCTACCTCCGCATCGATCCGGCGGACGTCGCGCTCCTCGACCTCATGGATGGCCGTCGCTCGGTCCAGGAGGTGCTGGTCGCTCACCTCGAGCGCTCCGGCGTGTTCGCGCTCGAGCGGCTCAGCCGGCTCACTGCGGCCCTGCGCGCGAACGGCTTCTTCGGTGAGGCGCCGCCGCCGCTCTACGAGAAGCTGCGCGCGCGACGCGCCCGCCGAGATCCGATCGTGCGTGCCTCGCGGCTTCTCCATCGGCTCGTCCTCTGGGACCTGGCGCACTGGTCCAACGCGCACCGGTTCGTCGACCTGCTCTACCGATCCGGCGGAAAGGCCGCGTTCACCCGGCTCGGCGCGGGGCTCCTCGTGGCCTTCAGCCTGGCCGGTCTCGCGGTCTGGCTGAGCGAGCTTCTCGCGTCGCGGCACCAGCTCGTGACCCTGGGCGGCTCGTACGTGTTCGGGATCCTCGCCCTGGTGCTGCTCCAGGTCCTGTCGATCACGATCCACGAGGCCGGCCACGCGCTCGCGATCCGTCATTTCGGCCGGCACATCCGCCGCTGCGGGGTCGCGATGTACTACCTCTTCCCCTGTTTTTACGTGGACTCGACCGATATGAGCCTGGGATCGCGACGCGAGCGCGTGATCGTGTCACTCGCGGGGCCGTTCGGCGGGCTCTCCGTCGGTGCGGCCTGCGCACTCGTCGCGGCTGCCGATCCGGGCGGGCTCGTCGGCGGGATCGCGTTCAAGGCCGCGAGCCTCTTCGTCTTCCAGTTCGTCCTGAATCTGCTCCCGATCCTCGAGCTCGACGGCTACCACGTCCTGGTCGATGCGCTGGAAGCCCCGTTCCTCCGCCAGCGGGCCCTCGGCTTCGTCCGCGGTCCGGCCCTCCGCAAGCTCCGGCGGCGTCAGCGGTGGAGTCGTGAGGAGATCGGCCTTGCGATCTTCGGTGCCTCGGCGATCCTCATCTCGCTGCTGACCCTGGTGTTCTCGATCGTCCTCTGGCGATCGCGGGTCGCGGTCGCGGCGGGGGAGCTGCTCGCCGTCGGACCGGTGGGACTGCTGGCCCTCGGCATCCTGGTCCTGGTGTTCGTCGGCCCGCTCGCGGTCGCGGTCGTGGGCCGGCTGATCGGGGTCGCTCGCACCGCGGCACGCGTGGCGAACGCGCGACGTGCTCGCGTTGTCGCCCGGGAGCTTGACGAGCGGGCGGCGCTCCTTGGCCGGGTGCGGTTCTTCGCCGGTCTGGGACGGCCGGCCCTGAACGCGATCGCCTCGCACCTGCGGATCGAGCATGCCGAACCGGGGAGCCCGATCGTCACCGCCGGAGCGCCGGGCGACCGGTTCTATCTGGTGCGCTCCGGACGGCTTCAGACGACCGAC
>DATLEG010000262.1:0-2258 GCA_035525465.1 Saccharimonadales bacterium (SeqCode) | reverse complement strand
ACCGGAAGTCGGGTCGGAAGGATAGGGACGGGCCGGAGGGATAGGGACGGGCCGGAGGGATAGGGACGGGCCGGAGGGATAGGGACGGGCCGGAGGGATAGGGACGGGCCGGAAGGTAGGGACGGGAGACGGTGACTGACTGTTTCAGATCTTGTCTTCTGATCTTCCGGTCCCTGGCCGTCTTCCGCTCCTTATCCGACTTCCGGTCCTCCGGTCCCTCACTTCCGTTCCCAAGCCTCGCCTTTCCCTATCTTCCGGTCCTCTAGGACAGAGTGACCTTGCGGGGGGTGCCGATCGGCATCACGTCGTGCGGGAGATCGTTGGCCGAGGCCATGAAGTGGTCGGGATGGCCGGGCTCGAGCTCGACCTTGACCGAGTTCATGCCGCGCGACCAGACCGGTGCCTTGAAGCGACGCGCCAGGTCGTTCATCTGGTCGTTGGACAGCCGCACCGGGCCGGCGCGACGGACGCTGACCACGCCGCTGGCGTCGCGGCGGGCGCGGGCGACCACCCACGGGGCGCCCGAGCGCAGGATGCCGAGGTCGACCTCGAGCATCGGCAGCTCGCCGTATTTCAGCGCGATCTTCGCGAAATCAGCGACCGGTTCCTTGGCCAGCGGCGCGGCGGCGACCGGCGCGGGCTCGCTCGCCTTGGCCGCGGCGCGCTTGGCGGCCGGGGTTTCGTGCCGGGTGACGGCCGCCTTCGCGGGCCCCGAACCTTCGGCCATCAGCGCACGCGGCGCGGCGGTGATCGCGCGCGGCACCGGTGCCCGCAACTTGGTCATCACGATCTGCGGCATGTCGGGGTTGGTATCCAGACCGACGTTGCCCGAGTCCATGCCGACGCCGAGCGCCTCCAGATCGACCACCGCGATGTCGCCGCCCTCGGGCAGACCGACCAGCGTCATGCCCGCGACCGACGGGATCTCCTCGGCCATGCGCGCCGCCAGCTCCTCGCGCACCTTGGTGTCACCCTCGTCGCCCACGCCGGTGGGCGCGTAATCGAAGGCGTCGGCCTCGCCGGCGGCCTCGCGCAGCTGCGCGAGCAGGCGAATTTCCGCCGGATCGTCGGCCATCTCCATGGTCCCCGGATCCAGCGGCGAGATGTTGAAGTCGTCGCCGATGTCGAGGTCGGCCATCGGATCCAGGACCGCCGCGGCCGGGCGCGTGGGGGCCAGCGGGACCAGCGTGTCGGGATCGAAGTCGGGCAGATCCGACTCGGCGACATGAATCGCGGGCTCGCTGGACTCGAGCATCAGCGGCAGCTCGCCGGTCGGTACCAGCGTGGTCTCGTCCGCGGCTCGGGTTTCGGTCGGCACCTCCATCACGCGCGGCGCGATCTGCACCGCGGCGATCGCGACCGGTCCCGACACCGCGTCCTCCATCGCCAGCATCTCGAGCACGCCCAGCGCCGGGCTGGACGCGATCACGAGATCCTCTTCGAATGGAGCGGCTTCGTTTGCGGACATCGGCGCGGGTTCGGGCGCCGCGGTGAACGCGGGCTCGGTGACCACCGGCGGCGGCGGCAGCTCGGCCGGCGCGGCCGCGTGGGACTGCGCGGCGGGACGGGCGGGCGGCAGGTCCTCCAGCGTGGAGGCGACCTGGGTCACCTGCTTCCAGAACTTGCCGTCGCGCTGCTTGGGCGACTGCTCTTCATACGGCGTCGCGCCGATGCGGCGCACGACGTCGATGGCGTCCATCGATCGCTTCAGCCGCTTGGCGAGGCGCTGCAGGAGCTCGCGATCCGCGGGCGCCACCAGCACCTGACGAACCTCCCCATCCGACCACGGTCGTCCCGGAGCGCGCTTGTTCGTCCCGCGCGCATCCTTCGCGTCATCGCTCGAGGTCTCTGCGTTCACGTCGCTCATCGATGATGCCTCCATGGGTCACTCTCGATGGCGAGGATGCAGAACACGGATCGGGTGGGCGACTTTTTAACCCAACTTTTTTCGGGTGGGATCTTTGCTTACACCGAGAGCAGCTTCACCGATGAGCCCGCTGGAAGATCGTATTCGCCGCGGCGAAACGCGCGACGGATCTTGAGGAACTCGAGCGTGATGCGATACGCGTCGCGCAGCGGATTGATCTTGGTGCGGCGATCGTCGTCCCACTTCACCGCCAGCTCGCGGATCGTGTAGCCGAGCTTGCGCGCCAGCGCGAGCACCTCGAGATCGAAGCCCCAGCCTGCGGTGCGCGTGCGGCTGAAGATGGCTTCGGTCGCGCTGCGCGTGAACAGCTTGAAGCCACACTGGGTGTCCT
>DATLEG010000207.1:0-3481 GCA_035525465.1 Saccharimonadales bacterium (SeqCode) | reverse complement strand
GCCATCCCCCTGCTCCAGCTGGGCGTGTATTGGATCCTGTTCGGGGTGATCTTCGGCTCCCGGCCGCAGACCGCGACCGGGCCAAAGGAGTTCCCGATCTTCCTCTTCGTCGGGCTCATGCCCTGGACGTTCTTCGCGAATTCGCTGTCGCAGGGCGCCGCGGCGATCGTCGCGAACGGCGCGATCGTGAAGAAGGTGCGCCTCCCGGTGCAGCTCCTGCCCGCGGCGAGCGTGCTCTCGGCGCTCGCGAACTTCCTGCTCAGCATGATCGTCGTCCTCGTGGTCCTCCTCATCTTCGGCCCGCGCCACATCGAGGGCCTGCTGGTGCTCCCGCTGCTGGTACTCATCCAGCTCGTCCTCAACCTGGGCCTGGCGTACTTCCTCGCCGCGGCGAATGTGTTCTTCCGGGACATCGAGCACATCCTGGGCGTGCTCCTGATGGCCTGGTACTTCCTCACGCCGATCCTGTTCTCGGTCTCCCTCGTGGCCGATCGGCAGACCGAGCTGTTCCTGCTCTACCTCAACCCGATGAGCGCGATCATCGTCTCGTACCAGCGCGCCTTCCTCGACGGCCTCCCGCCGGAGTGGGAGCGCCTCGCCTACTCCGCGCTGTTCGCGCTCGTCGTGTTCGTCGGCGGCTTCGCCTACTTCCGCCACGCCAAGGACGAATTCGAGGAGGCGCTCTGATCGGCGCTCCGCCCGCGGTGTCGATCCAGGCGACGAACGTCTCGAAGACCTATTTCGTCCGCCGGGAGCGGCGCCGCACGCTCAAGGAGCAGCTCCTCCGCCAATACGCGCCGAAGACCCGGGTCGACGCGCTCCACGACGTGAGCTTCGCCGTGGAGCCGGGCGGCACCTACGGGATCGTCGGGGCGAACGGGTCGGGCAAGTCCACGCTGCTCAAGCTCATCGCGGGCACCTCGCAGCCCACGGCCGGCACGGTCACCGTGAACGGCCGCGTCTCGGCGCTCCTCGAGCTCGGCGCCGGTTTCCACCCCGACTTCAGCGGCCGCGAGAACGTGTACCTGAACGCGTCCATCCTTGGCCTCTCACGTAGGGAGACCGATCGGATCTTGCCCAGCATCGTCGACTTCGCGGAGCTGGGTGACTTCTTCGACGGGACGGTGAAGACCTACTCGTCGGGGATGTACATGCGCCTGGCGTTCGCGGTCGCGGCACACGTCGACCCGGACATCCTGCTCATCGACGAGATCCTTGCCGTCGGCGACGAGTACTTCCAGCGCAAGTGCTACGCCAAGCTGAACGAGTTCCGCGCGCGCGGCAAGACGATCTGCTTCGTCTCGCATGACCTGGGCGCGGTCGCCAAGCTCTGCCAGCGCGCGATGCTCCTCGACAAGGGGCACGTGAAGGCCGAGGGCGACATCCGCCGGGTGCTCGATGCCTATCACGAGCTGGTCGAGCAGCGCGAGGAGCATGCCCTCGAGTCGGCGGCGCCGACCGGTGACCGGTGGGGCTCGGGCGAGGTCACGATCGACGCGGTCACGCTGCACGGCGGCCTGGACGCGCACATCCTCCTCACCGGCGAGCCCTTCGAGATCCGGCTCGCCTACCAGGTCCACCAGGAGGTCCCCGGGGCGATCTTCGGCGTCACGATCTACCGCGACGACGGCCTGTCGGTCTACGGCACGAACACCGACATCGACGGCACGCGCATCCCGGTGCACCTGGGCGAGGGCGGGGTCTCGTTCCGCGGGGACAGCCTGCCGCTGCTCCCCGGTCGCTACGAGCTGGATGTGGCGGTCATCGCGCCGACCACCGAGCACGTGTATGACTACCATTCGAAGCGCTTCGCGTTCCGCGTCTCCGGCGCCGCTCGGGAGATGGGGACGGCGCGGATCGAACACCGTTGGGAGGTCCTGTGACCCAGGTCCACACACCCGAGGCCCTGCGCGCCAACTACGAGCAGATCTGGTCGACGACCGACATGCGCGAGAGCCAGGAGTACTACGCCCGCTGCCTGGCGCTCGCCAAGCCCAAGCGCGGCGACCGGGTGCTGGACGTCGCCTGCGGCGGCGGCTACCTCCTCATGGAGGCGGAGCGCGCCGGCCTGGCGGCCTTCGGCATCGACATCGCCGACGCGGCGCTCGAGCGGGCCAAGCGATTCGCCCCCAAGAGCGAGCTGCGCCGCGGGGATGCCGAAGCGCTCCCGTATCCCGACGGCTCGTTCGAGATCGTCACCTGCCTCGGCTCGCTCGAGCACTTCCTCTCGCCGCCCAAGGCGCTCGAGGAGATGCGCCGCGTGCTCGCCCCCGGTGGCCGCGCGGTCGTCGTGGTGCCGAACCAGTGGTTCGCCTACGACGTCGTCCGCGGCTGGATCGAGGGCGCCGGTCTCTCGCACGGCCAGGAGTCGGAGCGCTACTTCTCCATCGCGCAGGCGCGCGACCTCATCGGCGCGTCGTTCGCCATCACGCACGACGAGGGCTGGAACCCTCCGCGCAAGCTCGCCGACCAGACCCGGCCGTTCACCGGCCGCTGGCGGGTGCCGGCGCTCCGGGTCTACGGCTGGCTGCGGCGGCGCCTGCCGATCGCGATGGCCTACGTCTTCGTCTTCGTCGGCGAGCACGCGCCCGCTGACGCACCGACGTACGTCGATCCGTCGCAGGGCGGGGTCATCCCGAATGGCTGGAACGCGGTCGAAGGTCCGGAGAGCCGCTGGACCGCGGGGCGCGCCGGCGTCTGGCTGCGCCTCGGGGACACCGTGAGCGCGACCGTGCTGCACGACGAGCCGGGGGACAAGGCGATGAAGTGCACTTTTGCGATCGAGGGCGAGCGGATCGGTGAGGCCAAGCTCGCGCCGCACGCCTGGACCGATCTCTCGTTCCCGGTCCCGCAGCGGTACCGCGGCACCGTGCAGCGGGTGTTCCTCGAGCCGGAGCGGACCTGGTCGCCGATCGACCACGGGGTCCGCGAGGACACCCGGACCCTCGGCGTCTCGGTCCGCCGGATCGAAAGTCCCACCACGAGCGCATGAGCGTCGATATCGACGCGGTCCTGGCCGAAGCCCGGGAGCGCGTCCGTCGCAAGCGTGCCGAGGGCGTCTACGGGCCGGAGACCGACGCGGCCCTCGAGCGGCCGCTCCCCGGCGGGGGCCCGATGCTGGCCGATGAGCAGGGCGATCCCTTCACCGCGCTCGCGACGGTCCTGGCCGAGGGCACCGAATACGACCCGCGCAGCCGCAAGCCGCTGTTCGGGAAGGGCATCACCTTCGCCCGCCGCAGTGTCATCGGGCTGGTGAAGTGGTGGATCCAGGTGATCGTCGAGCGGCAGGACCGCATCAATCATCTGGTCGGCGCCGCGCTCGTCCGGCTCAACGACGCGTCCTCGCCGGCCTATGAGGCGCGCCTGGCCAAGCTCGAGCGCGCCTGGGCCGACCGCCGCCGCGACGAGGTCGCCGCGAATCTGCACTCGATCTACTTCCAGGCCCGCTTCAGCGGCGACGAGCCGGTCATCCGGGCGCAGT
>DATLEG010000175.1:0-4593 GCA_035525465.1 Saccharimonadales bacterium (SeqCode) | reverse complement strand
GGATCGTGCTCACGCGCGACAAGCTCCTCGAGAACGTGTGGGGCTTCGCCTACCCCGGCGAGACGCGGACGGTCGACGTCCACGTGAAGCAGCTGCGCGACAAGCTCGCCGGCGGGACGGCCCGCATCGAGACCGTCTGGGGGGTCGGCTACAAGCTCATGGGGCCCGAGCCGGCGCCGTGAGGCCACTGCGCTCCATCGCCGGCCGGCTGTTCCTGTCGTATCTCGCGGTCGTGGGGATCGGGCTCCTCGTGGCGGCCGTGGCGATCGGTGGGTTGCTCTTCACCTATGAGAACGACCAGACACGCCTGCGGCTCGTCGAGCTGGCCACGCCGTTCCAGGCGGCGATCCAGGCCGGGGTGCGGGATGGGAAGCAGCCGCGCGAGATCGTCGACGGCCTCGGTGAGCAGGCGACCGCAGCGGATGCGCGCCTGCTCATCCTGAGCCCCAACGGCGGGAACGCGGTCACCGCGCGGCGGGTGCTCATCGACACGCACGGCAGCTTGGTGAATACCCGCTTTCCGATCGCCGAGCAGGGGAACATCGGCGAGTTCACCCAGAACGGCGTCGCCTGGATCTTCGTCCAGCAGCCGCTCCAGCGCGCGGTGGCCGGAGCGGGCGGCGCGGGGACGATCGTCGTGGCGCGGCCGCGCGCGGTCTACAGCGACACGGTGCGAGCACTCCTGCCGCCCCTGGTCGTCGCCGGTCTCGTTGCTGCGGCCTTCGCGCTGGTGGTCGCCGGCGTACTGGCTGGGACGATCACCCGTCCGCTCCGCGACCTCGCCGCGAAGACGCGGGCGTTCGCCGCGGGCGACCACGCCACCCGCGTTCCGCCGGCCGGTCCGAGCGAGGTGCGCGAGCTCGGTGGGGCGTTCAATGACATGGCCGGGGAGATCCAGCGGGCCCGCGGGAGCGAGCAGGCGTTCCTGGCGGACATCTCCCACGAGCTGCGCACCCCCCTCACCTCGATCCAGGGGTTCTCTCAGGCGATCGTCGAGGGCGAGGCCACCGGCGACGGAGTGACCCGGGCCGCGGGGATCATCCACCGCGAGTCCCGGCGGCTGGTGCGGATGGTCGAGGGACTGCTGCAGGTCGCCAAGCTCGAGGCCGGCACGTCGGAGATGGCACGGGACGCCATCGATCCGGGCGCGCTCCTCCAGGCGGCTGCCGGCGCGCTCGAGGTGCAGGCGCAGGAAGCCGGGGTGCGCCTCGATGTGGACGCGCCGCGACTGCCCGCGATCATGGGCGACGCGGATCGGCTGTCCCAGCTCTTCATCAACGTGCTCGACAACGCGGTGAAGCACGCTCCGCGCGGCACCGCCGTCGCGGTGAGCGCCGCACGGGCGGACGGCGAGATCGTGATGCGGGTCCGCGATGCCGGACCGGGCCTGCCCGAGGCCGGCGACGACCGGCTGTTCGAGCGGTTCTATCGCGGCGACAGCGCGCAGCGTCCCCAGGGCGCCGGCCTGGGCCTGGCCATCGCCGCCGCGATCGCGCAGGCCCACGGCGGCTCGATCGAGGCCCGGAACGCGGACACCGGCGGCGCCGAGTTCACGGTCCACTTACCTCTCCCACGCTGACTACACTTCGCCGATGCTCGGGGGAACGGTGCGCGGCAAGCGCACGACGCTGCGGATCCCGGTCGAGGCCGACCTGGCGTCCCATGCGCGCTGGGCGGCCGATCTCCGGATGCAGCGCGGCGGGCCGGGTGCGACCTGGGGCACCGCCGTGGCGACGGCAACCTGGAAGGAGCGCTTTGCCGAGCAGGCCAAGGATCGCGGCTCGGTGCTCTGGTCCATCGACGATGAGGAAGGAGCGCTCGTCGGGAGCGCACTCGTGAACTTCGACGGCGGCGCGACCGCCGATACGGTGGGGGTCCGGCATTTCCTCGTCGACCCTGACCGTTGGCACGGCGGCCTCGGGTGGGACGCCGCCCTCGCACTCCATCGCTGGATCTTCGATTTCATGGATCTCCGCCTTGCGTACGCGATCCTTCCCGCGGACAACGTCCATGCCATCCGGATCCTTGACCGTCTCGGACACGAGTCGTTCGGCCTCGGGCACGCGGTCTATTACCGCGACGGCGCGTATGCCGATCAGGCCCATCGGATCATGAGCAAGGACGCCTGGACCGAGCGCTGGGGCGCGAGCGAGCGCGAATACGAGCCGCTGCCCGCAGCGGCGTATCTCTAAAAGATGCACGGCCCACGCCTGGTCGGGACGAACGGCACCGAGCTGCGCCCCCCGACCCAGGAGGACGCGAAGCGGATCGCTCACTGGATGCTCGATCCCGGCCCGTCGCGGTTCTGGGGTGGTCGCACCGCCGATCTGCGTGAGGAGAAGATCAAGGAGCGCTTCGAGGAGGGCGCGAAGTCGGAGGACCAGATCCTCTGGTCCATCGCCCACGAGGGCGAGACGGTCGGGTTCACCGGCCTGTTCGACATCGACTGGATCGCGCGCGACGCCGAGAGCGGGGTGTTCATCGGACGCGCTGATCTGTACGGCCGCGGCATCGCTTCTGAAGCTGTCCGCCTCCGGACCGACTTCGCCTGGTCCGAGCTCCGCCTCCACCGGGTGCACAACTGGATCGCCCTTGGCAATCGCGGGAGCCGCCGGGCGAATGAGAAGGCCGGGTATCGCCAGATCGGCCTGATGAAGAACGTCTGGTTCCGCTCCGGAGAATGGCATCACGGCTGGTTGGGTGAGGCTTTCCCGCCAGAGGCGCCGGCGCTGGACGGGGCTGATACGATTTCGCCGCTCCGGGACGCGGAGTAAAGGGCGGCGGCAAGAGTCACTTACGCGATCGTCGAGTGCGGCTTATCTCTTGACGGAGCGGAGGCTCGAGTCTCCGGCAGGACGCCATCACGCGCCATCACATCGGGGGAGGACGCGCCACGTGAGCTTCGCTGACAAGACCCTGACCTGCAAGGACTGCAGCCAGGACTTCATCTGGACCGGCGGCGAGCAGGAGTTCTATCAATCCCGCGGTCTGACCAACGAACCCGGGCGTTGCCCGACCTGTCGCGCGGCGCGCCGCTCCAACGGCGGCGGCGCGGGTGCCGGCGGGGGCTATGGCGGTGGCCGCGGCATGGGTGGCCCCCGCGAATTCTTCACCGCGACCTGCAGCAACTGTGGCGGGGAGGCCCGCGTGCCGTTCCAGCCGCGGGGGGACAAGCCGGTGTACTGCAGCGCCTGCTTCGAGCAGGTCCGGCCGTCGGCCACGCGCGGCGGTGGCGGGGGGGCGCGCTACTAGCGAACTGCTTGACGACTCTCTTCTGCGATCCAGAGTCCCGCCCGGGTCACCGAGGCGGGACTCTTCACGTCGGGCACGGCCCCCAGTTCCGGCCGTATCCATTTATTGACCGGACCGATCGCGCGGTCCCGCTACGCTCACCCTGCCCGGCGTCATTCGGGGGAGCGGCGACGGAGCACGGAAGGAAAAGGCGGTCCACATGCTCCCCGTCTCGGCGCGCGCCCTGCTCGCCGCGCTCCTCATCGCGACGGTCTCCCTCGTCACCACCGCCGGAAGCCCAGCCCGCGGTGCCGGTGCGCTCCCCTGCTCCACCGCCGGGACCTGGGCCCAGGGCGAGGTGAACGTCTATTGGCTCGATGTCGAGCAGGGTGACAGCCAGCTCATCGTCGGTCCGACCGGCAAGACCCTGCTCATCGACCTGGGCGAGACCTCCTGGAACAGCACCGGGACCTCAACGAACGCGACCCGGGTCGCGTCGAAGATCCGCGCGGTCTGCGGTACGGGCGCCAGCCCGGTCGCGCTCGACTACGTCATGGCCTCACATCACCACCTCGACCACATCGGCTACCCGGGGAACCCGGATGACACGAGCACGCTCGGCAATGGCCTGTATCAGCTGCTCACCCCAGCGGGACTCGGCTTCACCGTCGGCACGCTCTTGGACCGCGACGGCGGCGCCTGGACCGACGCGAACGCCGACGGGCGCTGCAACGTCGGCACCTCCGCGGCCCCAGCCCCGGAGATCGCCTGGCACAACGCCGGGACGACCTCCCAGACCTCACGCCGCTGGATCTGCTGGCTCTACGGGCCGGCGGCCCAGGCGGACCGGGCAACGATCGCGGGTCACGTGGTCAGCCTCACGAACGCCGGCCCGTGGCCGGCCATCGACCTCGGCGCCGGGGTCACCGCAACGATCCTGAACGCGAACGGCAAGGACACCCTCCAAGCCGACGGCGTGACGCCGGTGAGCGGCGATCACACCGCCGACGCCACCCCGCCATCGGAGAACGATTACTCCGTTGCGCTCAAGATGTCGTTCGGGAAGTGGAGCTACGCGACCGCCGGCGATTCGGACGGCGAATACAACACCAGCGTGAACGGCTACAGCTACAACAACATCGAGGCGAAGCTCGGGCCGCTCTACGGCAATGTTGACACGATGCGCGCAAATCACCACGGAAGCGGCCATTCCTCGTCGCAGACCTACCTCAATGCCCTGAAGCCTGAGACGGTGTTCTTCTCCTGCGGGGCGAACAGCTACGGTCACCCGAGCAACCGGGTGTTGGACGCGCTCCGCAGCCTCGTGACCGACAAGGGCACCGGCGCCGATCTGTACATCGC
>DATLEG010000169.1:0-2723 GCA_035525465.1 Saccharimonadales bacterium (SeqCode) | reverse complement strand
ATGACCGTCGCTCCACCCATGATCGAGATCGTCAGGAGGAAGGCGTACTTGCGACCGATGACGTCACCGATCCGGCCGAACACGACCGCGCCGAACGGGCGGACGAGGAAGCCGGCGGCGTAGGCCGCGAAGGCGGACAAGAGCTGCGCGGTGGGGTTGTCGTTCGGGAAGAAGAGCGGCGCCAGGAACGGCGTGAGCGTCGCGTAGAGGTAGAAGTCGTACCACTCGATAATCGTGCCTGCCGACGAGGCGCCGATCACGAAGGGCAGTCCGTAGGTCGTTCTCCAGCCCCCGAGCGCGGGGCGAGCCGAAGTTGCCAAGGTATCCCTCCCATCGCTTCGCGCCGCGTATGCGCGATGGCGCGTATTTAGTGCGTTTTCTGTTCCGCCGTCAAGGGGTCAGTGGCTTGGCTGCCCGTGGGGCGGGGTCAATCATCCTTCCCGGAGGCGCTCGCGGTCCGGATGGTGTCGACGACCGTCGCGTCGGCGAGGGTGGTCGTATCGCCTAGCGATACGCCGTTGGCGATGTCCCGGAGCAGCCGCCGCATGATCTTGCCCGAGCGGGTCTTGGGCAGCTCCGGGGTGAACATGATCGTCTTCGGCCGGGCGATCGAGCCGATCTTCGCCACGACATGCTCGCGCAGCTCCCGCGACAGCTCGTCGGTGCCGTCCACCCCGCCCCGAAGGGTGACGAAGGCGAAGATCGCCTGGGTCGTCACCGGATCATCGCGCCCGATCACCGCGGCCTCGGCCACCCGGGGATGCGAGACGAGGGCCGATTCGACCTCGGTCGTCGAGATGCGATGTCCGGAGATCTTCATGACGTCGTCGACCCGTCCCATGAGCCAGTAGTAGCCCTCGGTGTCGCGCTTGGCGCCGTCGCCGGCAAAGTAGCTTCCGGGGTACTTGCTCCAGTAGGTCTCGCGGTACCGCTTGTCGGCGTTGTAGATGCCGCGGAGCATCGAGGGCCACGGGCGGCTCAGCACGAGGTAGCCGGCCTGCCCGAGCGGGACGCTCTTCCCCTCTTCATCGACGACGTCGGCCTTGATCCCCGGGAACGGGAAGGTCGCGCTGCCGGGCTTGGTCGTGGTGATCCCGGGGAGCGGCGTGATCAGGATCGATCCGGTCTCGGTCATCCACCAGGTGTCGACGATCGGGCAGCGGCCACCGCCGATGTGCTCCTGGTACCAAAGCCAGGCCTCGGGATTGATCGGCTCGCCGACCGACCCCAAGAGGCGAAGCGACCCCATGTCGTGCTTCTGGACGTATTCGGCGCCCCATTTCATGAAGGTCCGGATCGCCGTCGGCGCGCAGTACAGCACCGAGACCTTGTACTTCTCGATGATGGCCCACCACCGGTCCTTGTCCGGGAAGTCCGGGGTGCCCTCGTACATGACGCTCGTCGCGCCATTGGCGAGCGGCCCAAAGACGATGTAGCTGTGCCCGGTGACCCAGCCGATGTCGGCGGCGCACCAATAGACATCCTCGTCCTTGATGTCGAACACCATCTTGTGCGTCGCGGCCACGCCGGTGAGGTAGCCCGCGGTGGTGTGCACGATGCCCTTGGGCTTCGCCGTCGTCCCCGAGGTGTAGAGGAGGTAGAGCATGTGCTCGGCGTCGAGCGCCTCCGCCTCGCAGGTCGCGGGCTGGCGGGCAACGACGTCATGCCACCAGACGTCCCGGCCCTCCGTCCAACCGACCTGCTGCTTGGTGCGCTGGACCACGAGGACCTTCTCGATCGTGGTCGTCATGGCGACCGCTTCGTCGGCATTCTTCTTCAGTGGGACGATGCTGCCCTTGCGAAAGCCGCCGTCCGCGGTGATGAGGAGCTTCGCCTGGGAGTCGTTGATCCGCCCGGAGAGCGCCTCGGCGGAGAAGCCCCCGAAGACGACGGTGAACGGGGCCCCGATGCGGGCACAGGCGAGCATCGCCGCCGGGAGCTCCGGGATCATCGGCATGTAGATCGCGACCCGGTCGCCCTTCTTGACCCCCAGCTCCTTCAATCCGTTCGCGCAGCGCGAGGTGTCGTCAAGGAGGTCCTGATAGGTGATCGTCCGCGTGTCCCCGGGCTCCCCCTCCCAGTGGAAGGCGACCTTGCCCCCCTTCCCGGCGCTCACGTGCCGGTCCAGGCAGTTCTCGCTCGCGTTCAGCTGGCCGTCGGCGAACCACTTTGCGTACGGCACCTCCCACTCGAGCACCCGGGTGAACGGCTTCCGCCAGAGCAGCGTCCGCGCCTGCTCGGCCCAGAAGCCCTCGAAATCGGCCTCCGCCCGCTCGTAGATCCCGGGATCGGCGGCGTTGGCCCGTGCGGTGAAGCCGGCCGGCGGGGCGAAGGTCCGGGTCTCGGTCCCGAGCGTATCCAGTGCGGCACCCGGGGCCGCGGCCGGGGCAGCGTCGGGCACCCTGGGGGTCTGGTCCATCGTCGTCCTCCTCGAGCTACAGGGCGCTCGTGCGCCCGGCGCGGTGGGCCTCGATGTGCGCACCGTAATGATTCGGCAGGGTGAGCAGCCAGCCAAAGCAGTTGAGCTCCCCGTAGAAGGGGTGGCGGGCGGTCGCGACGACATCCGGCTCGGCCGGGAAGCCGCTGCGGAGCCGCACGGTCGCCGCGGCGGCCTTCTGGGCCAGCGCCTCGATCCCCGCTCGGGTCGCCGATCCCGCGCCGGGACGGGGCTGGCCGGTCGCCCCGACCGCGGACCCCTCGGCCAGGCGGAGCGCGATCCCAGC
>DATLEG010000150.1:0-2306 GCA_035525465.1 Saccharimonadales bacterium (SeqCode) | reverse complement strand
CCCGCCTCGAACTTCCAGGGAAGCTCGTTCCAGGTCGACAGGTCCACCGAGACGCGGGCGATCATGTCCCCGCCGAACAGGAACGGACGCATCTTCTCCAGGATGGACGCCCGCCCCCACAGCGCACCTGAGCCGGGAGGTGCCAGCATCTTGTGACCGCTGAACACCAGGAAATCGCAGCCCAGATCCTGGACGTCGACCGGCAGATGCGGCACCGATTGCGCGGCGTCCACGAGGACCGTCGCGCCTGCCGTGTGGGCCTCGGCCACGAGCTCCTTCACCGGGTTCACGACCCCGAGCCCGTTGCTGGTCTGGGTGATCGCCACGAGCTTCGCGCCCTTGGCCAGGGCGGCGGTGAACGCGTCCCGGCGGAGGCGCCCCTCGTCGTCGACATCGATGACCACCAGCTCCGCTCCGACCTGCTGGCAGAGCTGCTGCCAGGGAACGAAGTTCGAATGGTGCTCGAGGACGCTGGTGATGATCCGGTCACCGCTGCCGACGTGCTCGCGGGCCCAGGTGTTCATCACCAGGTTCGTGCCTTCGGTGGCGTTCCGGCAGAAGATGACCTCGCGCGTCTCGGGCGCGTTGATGAACCGGGCGACCTTCTCGCGGGCCCCCTCGAACAGCGCCGTCGTCAGCTCGCTGAACTCATAGACACCGCGGTGGATGTTCGCGTTGTGCTCCGCGTAGACCGCCGACATCGCGTCGATGACCGACCGCGGCTTCTGGCTCGTGGCGGCGTTGTCGAGGTAGACCAGGCGCTTGCCGCCGTGCACGGTCCGGGCGAGGACCGGGAAGTCGGCGCGGATCCGCGCGACGTCGAGCGGCGCGGCCTTCGCGGCGACCGCGCTCACGCGCCCCTCCGGACCGGCGTGCCCATCGTGCTCAATTTAGGGGGTCGCCGCCCCGACCGTCTCCTCGTAGACCGCCTTCACGAAGTCATAGCCCTTGCTCTCGAGCTCTGCCGCCAGCTCACGGCCGCCGGTGCGGACGATGCGCCCCTCGACCAGCACGTGGACGTAATCCGGCTGGACATAGCGAAGGATCCGCTCGTAATGGGTGATCAGCAGCACGCCGGTCTCCGCGCTTTCGGTGTGGAGGGTCTCGATCCCGCCCGCGATCGTCTTGAGGGCGTCGATGTCGAGACCCGAATCGGTCTCGTCCAGGATCGCCATGGTCGGGGCGAACATGTGCATCTGCAGCATCTCGAGGCGCTTCTTCTCACCGCCGGAGAAGCCGTCATTCACCGCGCGGGTGATGAAGCTGTCCGGGACCTCCAGGAGCTTCATCTTCTCGGCCAGGAGCTTGCGGAACTGCGGGATCGGGAGATCGTTCTTCGTCCCCGCAGCCGGGTCGGCGCGGCGCGCGTTGAGCGCCGTGCGCAGGAACGCGGCGACCGAGACCCCGGGGATCGCCGAGGGGTACTGGAACGCGAGGAAGAGGCCCGCTCTGGCCCGCTCGTCGACCGGCAGCGAGAGGACGTCGCGTCCGTCGACGGTCACCGAGCCGCGAGTGACCGTGTAGCGCGGGTGACCCATGATCGTGAGGGAGAGCGTGCTCTTGCCCGACCCGTTCGGGCCCATGATCGCGTGCACCTCGCCGCTCTGAACGACCAGGTCGATCCCCTTGAGGATCTCCTTGTCGTCGATGCGGACGTGCAGGTCCTTGATCTCGAGCGTGGCCATGGGTGCCTCTCTTCTGAAGACTCTGCTCGCTGGCAGGAGCCGGCGTCTTTTTCGTACTGGTCGTTAGGCTGACGGACTTACGGGGCTGGCTGCCGGCGTCGACGAGCGGGCCAGCTCGGCCAGGGTCATGCCATCCAGGGCGGCGGCGATGGTGGTCTGCAGCTTGGCCCAGACCAGGCGGGTGCCGCAGTCCTGCTCTCGCACGCAGTTGACGACCGGGTCGCCCTCCGCGGTGCAGATCTGCGGCTCGATCGGGCCCTCGAGGGCCCGCACGACATCCCCCGCGGTGATCTCCGCGGGCTCGCGCGCGAGCACGTAGCCGCCGCCGGCGCCGCGCTTCCCGGTGACCAGACCGGCCTTGCGCAGGACCGCCACGAGCTGCTCGAGGTACGCCTCGGGAAGCTGTTCCCGCTGCGCGACGGCGTGGAGCGAGACGCTCCCCTGCCCGTGGTGACGCGCGAGATCGACCATCAGCCGCATCCCGTACTCGCCCCGGGTGGACACGTGGAACGCGGTGGGGACCGGTGTATTTCCGAGCACTACAGTCGGAATTCTATCCATTCCCCCCAGCGCTGACAATCGCCTGATGTCCCTCCCCTTCGACCGCGCTGCGGTCGGCTC
>DATLEG010000145.1:0-3353 GCA_035525465.1 Saccharimonadales bacterium (SeqCode) | reverse complement strand
GAATGCGCTAGCCCCCGCGCCTAGGGCTTGGTCCCCTTCCTTCGCCCGCCGAGCGCACGGTCGAGCTTCGCGAGCTGCGCGTCCACCTCGCGCTCCAGGAGCGCGGCCAGCTCGATCACCTGCTTGGTCGGCGCCGCGTCGGCATACCCGGCGGCGCCGATGACCGCGGCGATCCGGTTGTTCAGGCGTACCCCGAAATTCAGGGTGTCCTGCCGGCTCTTTGCCTTGGGTTGCATGAGCTCGCCCTCGATCGCGTCGAGGGTCCGCTTGGTCGCGGGCGTGATCTTGGGGTCGCTCCGCGCGGTCCGCAGCCGGTCGACGCCCCGGTGGGTGCGGTCAAGGAGATCGCGCAGCCGGCGCTGCAGGGCGAATTGCGCCGCGAGGTCGGCGTCGGTCGCCGGGATCCGCGGATCACGCGTGATCTCGAAGGCCGCGCTCTGGTCCACGCCATCGGCTTGGAGCCGCACGGTGTAGCGGCCTGGGGCGGCGACCGGGCCTTGGAGCGCGGACATCTGCTCCATCGTCGGGTCGTCAGTGATCTTCGCCGCATCCGGATAGCGCATGTTCCACACGAATCGGTTCATGCCGGCGATATTGGTGACCCGCGGCTCCTTGTTCTTCGGGTCCTTGGGGTCCTCGTTCTCCGGTCGCGTCGTGTACGAACGGATCGTCTTCCCCCGGCCGTCCTCGATGCTGACGGTCAACGCCTTCGCCGGCTTGGCCAGCCAGTAGGTCACGATGACCCCATCCGGAGGGTTCTTTCCGGCGTCGAGATAGACCTCGGTCTTCTCACCGGTCTCGTCCTCTTCGGGGACGACAGTGAAGAAGGTCGCACCTGGATGCCGGTAGTTCTTCCCGGGGATCGTCTTCGTCGAGAAGCCGCCGTAGGTGTGATAACGGGTCGTCCGGCGGGGGGTGAACAGCCGCACGCCACGCTGCGCGGCGCTGCCGCGGGCGAGCTCGCGGACCGGCGTGAGATCGTCGAAGACCCAGAACGACCGCCCGTGGGTCGCCAGGCAGAGATCGCCCTCTTTCACCACCAGGTCGTGGATCGGCACGACGGGCAGGCGGCGGCCGCTCCAGCGCTGCCACTGCGCACCGTCGTCGAGCGAGACGTAGACGCCGACCTCGGTCCCGCAGTAAAGGAGGCCGGGGACCGCCGGGTCCTCGCGGATCGCCCGGGTGAAGACGTCGGCCGGGATGCCCGTGGTGATCTTCGTCCAGGTCTTGCCATAGTTCTTCGTCTTGTACAGGTAGGGCCGGAAATCATCGAGCTTGTAGCGCGTCGCCGCGACGTACGCGACGGCGGGGTCATGGGGGGAAGCCTCGATGATGCTCATCAGCGTGAGCGGTGCCAGTCCCTTCGGCGTGACATCGGTCCAGGTGCGGCCGTCGTCGCGTGAGACGTGGATCAAGCCGTCGTCGCTCCCGGCCCAGAGCACGCCGCGCGCCTTCGCCGACTCGGCGAAGGCGAAGATCGTTGCGTAGTACTCCGCGCCGGTCTGGTCGAGCGTGATCGGGCCTCCCGAATCGCCGGTGGTCTGGGGGTCGTTCCGGGTGAGGTCCTTGCTGATCCGCTCCCAGCTCGCGCCCTCGTCCAGCGAGCGGAACACGTACTGCGCGCAGGTGTAGAGAACGTTCGGGTCGTGCGGGGAGAGCGCCGTGGGCGAGGTCCAGTTGAACCGGTACTTCACCGAGCCGGCATTCCAGCCGGACATCGCGTCGGGCCAGACATTGATGACCCGCGTCTGGCCGGTGCGACGGTCATGCCGGGTGAGAAGGCCCTGGTGGTCGCCGGCGAAGATGATGTCCGGATCGTCGGGACGGATCGCGATGTGCCCCGCCTCGCCGCCGCCGATCTCCCACCAATCGGCCATCGTGATGCCGGTGAGCGGTACGCGGCTCGGCACCGAGATCGTGCTGTTGTCCTGCTGAGCGGCGTAGAGGCGATACGGCTGCCGGTCGTCGGCGATGACGTGGTAGTACTCGGCCGTCGGCTGGTTATAGATCGACGACCACGACGCGCCGCCGTTGAAGGTGACCGTCGCGCCGCCGTCGTTCCCCTCGATCATCCGGAGGGGATCCAAAGGATCGATCCAGAGGTCGTGATGGTCACCGTGCGGGATCGAGACCTGCCCGAAGGTCTTGCCGGCATCGCTGGAGCGCCAGGTGTCCACGTTCAGCACCCAGACCGTCTCCGGATCCACCGGATCGGCGTAGATGTGGTGGTAGTACCAGGCCCGCTGGCGAAGCTCGCGGTCCTCGGAGCCGCGCTCCCAGGTGCGGCCGCCATCGTCGCTGCGGAACACCGCACCGTCCTTCGCCTCGACGATCGCCCAGACCCGGTCCGCGCGCGCCGGGGACACGGCGACGCCGATCTTTCCCAGCACCCCCTGGGGGAGACCCTTTGCGCGCGAGAGGTCGATCCAGGTGTCGCCGCCATCGGTGGACTTGAACAGGCCGCTTCCCGGGCCGCCGCTGGAGAGCTGATAGGGGCGACGGATCGCCTCCCAGAACGTCGCAAAGAGGATGCGCGGATTCTGTGGATCGATGCTCACGTCGATCGCGCCGGCGGTGTCGCCGCGGGACAGGATCTTCTTCCAGCTCTTGCCGCCGTCGCGCGAGCGGAACAGGCCACGCTCGGCGTTCGGACCGTGGGCGTGGCCGAGCGCCGCGACGTAGACGGTGTCCGGGTCGGTCGGGTGGACGCGCAGCTTTCCGATGTGGCGAGTGTCCGAGAGCCCGAGATGCGCCCAGCTCCGCCCGCCGTCGGTGGAGCGATACACACCGTCGCCGTGCGAGGCGTTGCCGCGGATCGTCGCCTCGCCCATCCCGGCGTAGACCACGTTCGCATCGGAGGCGGCGACCGCGATCGCGCCGACCGAGGCGCGCTGGAAGTAGCCGTCGCTCATGTTCCGCCAGTACAGGCCGCCGTCATGGGTCTTCCACACCCCACCGCCGGTCGAGCCCATGTAGAAGGTCTGGCGATCGCGGGGATCCCCCGCCACGGCGACCACGCGGCCCCCGCGGAACGCGCCGAGCTGGCGCCACTCAAGCCCGTCAAGAGAGATCGGCGCTGTGCGAGTCCGCGGCGTCGTGCGTGCCATCTCGTCCTCCGCTATACCGTGGTGAGGCCACCCTAGGACGTCCGGGCGGCAGGCGACGCGAGAGCACACGGAGGTACAAGCGATGGAATGGTTCGAAGAGCTGACCGGCATCTCACCCGACGGAGGCTCGGGCTCGTTCGAGGCGCTTCTCGCCTCGCTCATCGGAGTGGGGATCATTGCCGCGGTCGGCATCGTCATGCGGCGCCGCGCGGCCACCCGCCTCCGCTAAGTCTGAGCGGCGACGAT
>DATLEG010000144.1:0-4008 GCA_035525465.1 Saccharimonadales bacterium (SeqCode) | reverse complement strand
ACGATTACAAGGACATCGCCGGCCGGGCCGGCCTGGGCGCGGTCATGGGCAGCAAGAAGCTGAAGGCGATCGTAGTGAAGGGCAGCCACGCCCTGCCGCTGCACGACGCCGCGAAGGTCAAGGAGATCGGGCGCTGGGTCGCAGACACCCTCCAGGAGAATCACTGGGCGTTCCACAACTTCGGTACCGGGATGGGGCTCGACGGCTACACCCGGGTCGGCGGCATGGCCGTGCGGAACTACGACGGCGGCCCGTTCGAGGAGGCGGGGGAGATCAGCGCCGAGGCCCTCGTCGAGAAGGGCTACCGGGTGAAGATGGAGGCCTGCTGGGCCTGCTCGGTGCGCTGCAAGAAGGTCGTCAAGATGGAGCAGCCCTACCAGATCGATCCGAAGTACGGAGGCCCGGAGTACGAATCGATCGCCGCGCTCGGGGCGCAGTGCGGGATCGGCGACCTCGCCCTCATCTCCAAGGTGAACGAGCGCTGCAACGCCCTGGGGATCGACACGATCTCGTTCGGGGCGACCGTCGCCTGGGCGATGGACCTCCGAGCCCGCGGGATCCGCCCCGATGCCGCGATCGATGGCGAGGCGCTGGAGTTCGGCAACGGCAAAGCCCTGCTCGCCGCGGTCGAAGCGGTGGCCGCGCGCCGCGATCTGGGCGACATCCTGGCCGAAGGCTCCGCACGGGCTTCGGCGAAGCTGGGGGGCGCGGAGCTCCTCACCACGGTCCGGGGGCAGGAGCTGGCGATGCATGACCCGCGACAGCGGACCGAGTACGGCCGGCAGGTCCGGATGAGCTACGCGACGAGCCCGACCGGTGGCGACCATATGAACTCGAACCTGCCGTCGCGAAGCGTGAAGAACACCGTGGGAATGTGCTTCTTCCTCCGGTATGACGATCCGAAGATGGTCGACATCGTGAATGCCGTGACCGGCTGGGGTCTCGATCAGGACGCGCTCCTCGATATCGGCGAGCGCAGCCTGTCGCTCGCGCGGCTGTTCAACCTGCGCGAGGGCTTCACCGCGGGCGACGACCGCCTGCCGGCGAAGGCGACCGCGCCCCACGTATCCGGGGTGCTCTCGAAGGTCCGGCTCGATGACGCGGACCTGGCCGATCAGGTCCGGGCGTACTACGAGGCGCGCGGCTGGGACGCGGAAGGGCGGCCGCGGCCGGACACGATCGAACGCCTCGGTATCGCGGAATATGCGGGGGCGTAAGGCCTAGCCGGCTTCGACCTTCGCGGTCGGAAGCCCCGCGTCCTCCCACCCGGCGAGCCCATCCTGCAGCACGAGCACCCGGGTCGGGTCGTAGCCTTCATCCTCGATCAACGTGACCGCCAAACTGGCGGCGCTCTCATCGTCCACTCAGGTTCAGTAGAGAACGAGGGTGCGTTCCTTCGACAGTGGCGGATCCTCCCCATGCGAGCGACGAGGGCGGGAAAGATCACCGACGATGTAGCCGCTCCGCCGTGCGGTGGGCCGGCGAACGTCCACGATGTCGATCGGCTCGCCGGCCGCGCGGCGGGCCTGGACCTCGGCTGCGGTGATCCGGCTGACCGCTCGCCAATCCATCCGGTCAGTCTGGCGCACACTGCCGCGATGCGCATCCTCCTCACCGGCTTCGACCCCTTTGGCGGCCGCGGGGTGAACCCCTCCTGGGAGGCGGCACGCCTCTTGGAAGGTGAGCGGGCCGGGGACGCCCTGATCGACGTTCTCCGCGTCCCGGTGCTCTGGCGGCAGTCGGTCGCGGCGATCATCGGCGAGCTTGAGCGCGAGCCCGCTGCCGGGCTGCTCATCGCCGGCCTTTCGTATGGCCGGGACGCGGTCAACGTGGAGGCCGTCGCCCACGCGATCGGCGACGTCCCCTGGCAATCCGACAATGACGACCGGATCATGGCGAACGAGCGATCCGACGGTGATGCCGGTGGGCCCGATGCGCTCCTGGCCACGGCGCCGGTCCGTGAGATCGTGACGGCGGTCAACGGCGCGGGGATCCCGGCGGTGCTGTCTTGGGACGGCGGCGCGTACGTGAGCAACGCCACGCTCTACGGCGCGCTGCGCTATGCGCGGGAGCGGGGGATCACCCTCCCCACGACCTATCTGCACGTGCCGGCGACGCCGGAGATGACCACCGGGACAACGACCCCGTCGTTGCCGCTCCCGGACATCGCGCGGGCGCTGCGGATCGCCTGTGCGGTCATCGCGACGCACACCGGTCCGGACACGTCACTCCGGCGCTGGCCAAGCGCGTTGCCGCCCCTTCTGGGATGATGCGCGTCCAGCCGTTCCCGGTCGGTCGGGATCACGAAGGAGCGCAGGAGGTCGGACGTGGGACTGCTTGACGGAAAGCGGGCGCTCGTCATGGGCGTGGGGAATCAGCGCAGCATCGCCTGGGGGATCGCCACGGCATTCCAGCGCGAGGGCGCGGAGCTCGTATTCAACTACGCCACCGAGCGACTGCGTGAGAACGTCGAGAAGCTCGTCGCGACGCTCCCCGGGCACGAGTCGATGCCGATCCTGCCCTGCGACGTGACCAAGCAGGAGGAGATCGACGCTCTGTTCGCGAAGGTCTCCGAGCATTGGGACGGGAAGCTCGACATCCTCGTCCACTCGATCGCCTACGCCGCGGTCGAGGATCTTCGGGGCCGCTTCTACGAGATCTCCCGCGACGGCCTGAAGCTCGCGATCGACGTCAGCGCGTACTCGCTCATCGCCCTCTGCCGCGGAGCGTTGCCGCTGTTCGAGAAGGCCGGTGGTGGCACGGTCATGTCGCTCACCTTCAACTCCGTCGAACGGGTCGTGCCGAGCTACAACTCGATGGCCATGGCCAAGGCGGTCCTCGAAGCCGGGACCCGCTACCTCGCCGCCGACCTTGGCCCGTCGAACGTCCGGGTGAACGCCATCTCCGCCGGCCCGCTGAAGACGCTGGCCGGGAGCGCGGTGAAGGGGATCTCCGCCGCCCGGGACCTCATGGAGGAGAAGTCACCCCTCCGTCGCAACATCACCCAGGATGAGGTCGGTAACGTCGCCGTGTTCCTCGCCAGCGACCTGTCCCGCGCGGTCACCGGCGCGACGCTCTTCGCGGACAACGGCTTCAACGTGCTTGGGGTCGCCGACTAGGACCGCCCCGCTAGCGGAAGCGGAAGCCGCGCAGCCAGCGCAGCTCGGCGCCGATCGTCGTCGCGGGGCCGTGTCCGGGGTACACCGTCGTCTCCGGCGGGAGATCCGCCAGCCGCGCCAGGCTGCGCTCCATCGCCGCGGTGTCGGCCCCGGGAAGATCCACCCGCCCGACGTTGCCCGCGAACAGGACGTCCCCCGAGAACAGCATCCCCTCCGCCGGCAGGTAGAACGAGGTCGACCCCTCGGTGTGACCGGGGGTGTGAAGTGCCTGCAGCTCGAGGTCGGCGAGGTAGGTGAGCGGCCCCTCCTCGATGAGATCGTCGGCGGTCGAGCGGGGAAACTCACCGATGATCCGGGGCTGCGGCGCGCTCTTCGGATCCAGCCGGTACGCATCGGCCCGATGGATCGCCAAGCGGGCACCGGTCGCCGCCTGCAGCGCCGCGTTCGCGAAGATGTGGTCCGGGTGACCGTGCGTGTTGATCAGCTCGACCACGCGGAGCCCGCGTTCGCGGAGCGTCGCAAGCGCCTCACGCTCCCCCTGCGACGGATCGATGAGGATCGCGTCGCCGCGCGCATCGGCGATGACGTACATCCCGTTGTCGAACGGCGCGACGCGGTGGGCGTAGACCTGCATCGATCGAGCCTAAGGCCGATCCATGGTGCCGATCGATGGTGCGCGAGCCGGGTCGTGAGGCGGATAGAGTGGACCGATGCGTCAGAGCCGCGTGGAGAACACCGCGCCGTCGATCGGCGTGACCCAGGGACGCCCAGCGGTGCTCGGCAGCAAGCACATGGTGAGCTCGAGCCACTATCTCGCCTCCCTCGCGGGCCTGCGGATGTTCCCGCGCGGCGGATCTGCCGTCGATGCCGGCGTCGCCGCGGGGATCGC